>NZ_JBBEGC010000001.1:75554-268125 GCF_037401995.1 Saccharothrix sp. CCNWYY140 | reverse complement strand
CCGGGCCGTGCTGCGCCGGGCCGGGCCGTGCCGTGCCGTGCCGTGCCGAGCCGCGCCGTGCCGGGCCGCGCCGTGCCGGGCCGCGCCGCGGGCCAGCCCGCGCCAAGTCGAGCCGTGGGCGGGTCAGGTCGAGCCGCAGGCGGGCCGGGCCGAGCGGGGAAGGCCGGGCCGTGGCGCGGTTGCCGCGGCCCGGTGCACGACTCAGGCGGGCTTCGCGGTCAATGCCTCCGACAGTGCCGCCGCCGTCAGCTCGATCTGCCAGTTCCGCGCCCCGCCCTCGCGCAGCACGGCCGTCACCGCCTCAACCGAGGTGTCCTCCGGCGGCTGCCAGCACGTCCGCCGCACGAGGTCCGGCAGCAGCAGGTTCTCCACCGGCAGCGTGTTGGCGTCCGCGACAGCCGTCAACGCCACCCGGGCCGCCGCCAGCCGAGCCGCCGCGACCGGGTCCTTGTCCGCCCACCGGTTCGCCGGCGGTGGTCCGTCGTGCTGCTGCGCGGCGTCGGGGAGCTCGGCGCGCGGCAGAGCGGCGGCTCGCTGCAAAGCGCCCAGCCACACCGTGACCATGCGCCGCTGCGCCCGGCCTCGGAAGACGGGCAGCGCCAGCAGGGCGGCCTCGTCGGCGGGGTTGCGGACGGCGGCCTCGATCAAGGCGCTGTCGGGGAGGACGCGGCCCGGTGCGATGTCGCGTTCACGGGCCAGTGCGTCGCGCGTCTCCCACAGCGACCGCACGGCGGCCAGTTGGCGGGGACTGCGGACGCGGTGGATGCCGGAGGTCCGGCGCCACGGTTCGGACCGCGGCTTGGGCAGCGGAGCGGTGCGGGCGGCCTCGAACTCCTCCAGTGCCCACTCCAGCTTGCCCTGGCGCTTGAGCTCCTGCTCCAGGACGTCGCGCAGCTCCACGAGCAGCTCGACGTCCAGCGCCGCGTAGTTCAACCAGTCGGCCGGCAGGGGACGGCGCGACCAGTCGGCCGCGCCGTGCCCCTTTTCCAGCCTGTAGCCGAGCAGTCGCTCGACGAGCGTGCCCAACGCCACCCGTTCGAAACCGGCCAGCCTGCCCGCCAGCTCGGTGTCGAACAGCGCGCTCGGACGCAGGCCGAGTTCGGCGAGGCACGGCAGGTCTTGCGACGCCGCGTGCAACACCCACTCGATCCCGTCCAGCGCCTCGACCAGCGGATCGAGCCGACCGCCCAGGGCGATCGGGTCGACCAGCACGGTCCCGGCGCCCTCCCGGCGCAGTTGCACCAGGTAGGCACGTTGCGAGTAGCGGTAGCCCGAGGCTCGCTCGGTGTCCACAGCGACCGGACCCGAAGCTCCGGCGAGCGCGTCAGCGGCACGCCGGAGCGCCTGGGCGTCGGCCACCACCGGCGGAACCCCATCAGCGGGTTCCGTCAGCGGGACCGGATCAGCCCCGGTTGGGTCGGTCGGCTCGTCGGAGGGTACGTCCACGGCGGAAGACCCTACGACGAACGCACCACTCGCGGGTGTGTTCGGCCCGTTCAGCGTGGCGACCCGGTCAGCGGATCACGCCGGCACGCATGGCCAGCGCGACCATCTGGGCCCGGTCCCCGGTTCCCAGCTTGCGCCCGATCCGCGACAGGTGGCTCTTCACCGTCAGCGCGGAAAGGCTGAGCGCTTCGCCGATCTCCTTGTTGCTCTGGCCATCGGCGACCAGCTGGAGGACCTCGACCTCACGCGCGGACAGCTCCCGCGGCGTGTTGTCGGTGCCCGGTACCCGGGTGCCCGCCGCGAGGACGGGCGCGACGCTCGGATCCGCGTAGACGCCGCCGTCGAGGACCCTGCGCACCCCGTCGGTGACCACCATCGGCGAGGCGGACTTCAGGAGGTACGCCTGGGCGCCCGCCTGGAAGGCCGACCTGACCGCGTAGGGGTCGTCGGAGGACGCGAGGACCACGATGCGGGGCCAGCCCTGGGCACGGAGTTCCGTGACCAGGTCGATGCCGGTGCCATCCGGCAGACCCAGATCGAGGATCGCGAGATCGCACGGTCCGGTTGCGAGTGCCCGCGCCCGAGCCTCCGCGACCGAAGCCGCCTCATGCACAGTCCCGGCTCCCATCTGGGTCAACCGGGCGCTTATCGCCTCCCTCAGCAGTGGGTGGTCGTCGACCACCAGCACTGAAAAAAGCTCCTCCCGCGGGTGCGGGACCATGTTCGCCGGCAACGAGCCGGCTGGCGTGGTACGAACGGCCTGACCTAAGCCGACGGCAGCCACGTCACTACCTCCCTGGAGTCGGTCGTGCCCCCCGACCGGCACCGGGACTTTCGTCCAATCAGCCGCGCCACTGATCGACCGAAAGTGGTGTCGTCTGGGGCAGCGTAGCCGCCCAAGCGGGTCTACGGGACGATCAATCGGGTATCTATCCCGAACGAGTTGTCACTGATGGCCCCCGTTGTCACACGATCGGCTGACATCTGAAGAGGGCGTGTAACGCGAGTCCGTCTCACGACGACAGACAGGAGTTGTCGGTGTCGAGCACCACAGGTCGAGCCCGAGCCGAGGAACTGCTGGCCCGGGTGCCACTGGTGGACGGGCACAACGACCTGCCGTGGGCGTTGCGCGAGGTGTACGCCGAGGGGCAATTCGGTGAAAAGTCAACGCCGCCGAACGTGGGCGACTGGGCCTCCGCCACCGACCTCCGGCAGTGCCAACCAGCACTCCAGACCGACTTTTTGCGGTCTCGGCAGGGCCGGCTGGGTGTGCAGTTCTGGTCCGTGTGGGTCCCGTGCCGCCTCGCGGGCGACGCAGCCGTGACCGCCGTCCTGGAGCAGGTGGAGTTGGTCCACGAGTTGTGCGACCGCTACCCCGACCTCCTCGGCCTCGCCACGACTGCCGACGAGGCCGAGGCCGTGTCCGCGTCCGGCCGGTTGGCCTCCCTCATCGGGGCCGAAGGCGGGCACAGCATCAACTCGTCACTGGGCGTGCTCAGGGCCCTGCGCCGGCTGGGCGTCCGGTACATGACCCTCACGCACAACGAGAACACCCCCTGGGCGGATGCGGCCACGGACGAACCCGTGCACGGCGGGCTCACGCCGTTCGGGGAGGACGTGGTGCGGGAGATGAACCGCATCGGCATGGTCGTGGACCTCTCCCACGTGGCCCCGTCGACCATGAAGGCGGCCCTGGACGTCACGACGCGGCCGGTCATGTTCACCCACTCGTCCTGCCGCGCGGTCGCCGACCACCCCCGCAACGTGCCCGATGACGTGCTCGAACGCCTCAAGGACAACGGCGGCGTGTGCATGGTGACCTTCGTGCCGCACTTCGTCTCCCAGCGCTACGCCGAGTGGGACGCCCGCCTGAAGGAAGCCATGACCGAGGCCGGCGAGAACCACAACGACCTCGAAGCCCGCCACCGCTTCGCCGAGACCTGGACCGCCGGCGGCCCGACCCCGCACGTGACGGTCGACGACGTCGTGGCCCACCTGGACCACGCCCGCGAGGTCGCCGGCATCGACCACGTCGGCCTGGGCGGCGACTACGACGGGGTGAAGGTGCAGCCGGAGGGCCTGGAGGACGTCTCCACCTATCCGACCCTGTTCGGGGCGCTGCTGGACCGGGGCTGGAGCGAGGACGACTGCACCAAGCTCGCCGGCGCCAACGCCCTGCGCGTGCTGCGGGACAACGACTAGCGGAGCGTGCTCACGCCCACCGGGGGCAGCCCCACGGCCGTGGCCATGACGTCGTAAAAGGCGCTGCCGTGGGCTGCCAGCTCGGCGTCCCGGGCCGTCCAGGACGCACGTAGTTCCAGGTCATCGGTCCGTGCCGGCCCGGCGATGTCGCCGAAGCGGGCGGACGAGGTCTGGGTCACCGTGCCGCCTAGGGCGAGGAACTGCGCGCCGGCCACCTCCAGCGCCTCCACCAGCCACGACCAGCCCACCTCGGGCAGCAGCGGGTCGGTGGCCAGTTCCGGGTCCAGTTCCACCCGCACGTACGCGACCAGGCGGAACACGCCCGACCACGCCTCCACGCCGTCCGGGTCGTGCAGCAGCACCAGGCGGCCGGTGGACAGCTCGTCGGCCGGCCCCGTCGCCTCGGCGGTCAGCGCGAACGCCCAGGGCGCGAGGCGCTGCGGCGGGCGCACCTCGGTCAGCTCCAGCTCGGGTCGGGTTCGCACCGACTTGAGCGTCGCCACCGCCCGCCGGAACAGTTCGGGCTCCGCCTGTCCGGTCACGTCTCGGACTGTAAGCCCTTCCGACCTCACGAGGTGAGCGCGGCACGCCGGGACCGGGCGGCGTCGGGTGGGTCGCGCGTGGGAGCATGGAAATCGAGATGAGTGACAACACCACCGCACCGCTGCTCGTCGCCGCCCGCGGCGGCACGCCGTCGCGGACCCCGGTCTGGTTCATGCGCCAAGCGGGTCGCTCGCTGCCCGAGTACCGCAAGGTGCGCGCGGGCACGGCGATGCTCGAGGCGTGCATGGACCCCGAGCTGGTCTGCGAGATCACCCTCCAGCCGGTCCGCCGCCACGACGTGGACGGCGCGATCCTGTTCTCCGACATCGTCGTGCCGCTCAAGGCCGCCGGTGTCGACCTGGACATCGTGCCCGGCACCGGTCCGGTGGTCGCCAAGCCCGTCACCACCCGTGACGACGTCGACCGCATCCCGCTGCTGGAAGCGCACCAGGTGCAGCCGGTCGCGGACGCGGTGGAGCTGCTCAACGCCAACCTCGGCGACGTGCCGCTGATCGGGTTCGCGGGCGCGCCCTTCACGCTGGCGTCCTACCTGGTCGAGGGCGGTCCGTCCAAGCACCACGAGCGCACCAAGGCGCTCATGCACGCCGACCCGGAGCTGTGGCACGCGCTGCTGTCCCGGATCGCCGACATCACCGCCGAGTTCCTGCGGGTGCAGGTCGAGGCGGGCGTCAAGGCGGTGCAGCTGTTCGACTCGTGGGCGGGCGCGCTGTCCGAACGGGACTACCGCGCGTTCGTCCTGCCGCACTCGAAGCGGGTGCTGGAGAGCGTGACGACCGTCCCGCGCATCCACTTCGGCGTGGGCACCTCCGAGCTGCTGCCCGCGATGCGCGAGGCCGGCGCGGACGTCGTCGGCGTCGACTGGCGCACCCCGCTGGACGTGGCCGTGCGCCGCCTCCAGGAGGCCGCGCCGCACCTGCCCAAGCCGGTCGTGCAGGGCAACCTCGACCCGGCGCTGCTGTTCGCCGGCGAAGCCGCGGTGCGCCGCGAGGTCGACCGGATCGTCGAGGAGGGCCGCGCCGCCGCCGGGCACATCTTCAACCTCGGCCACGGCGTGCTGCCCGACACCGACCCGGACGCCATCACCAAGGCCGTCGAGTGGGTGCACCGGTCCAGATGAGAACGCTCCACGTGGCGGTCGTCGGGGGCGGGATCTCCGGCTTGGCCGCCGCGCACCGCCTGCGCCACCTGCTCGGTCCCCGGGCCCGCGTGACGGTGCTGGAGCAGGCTGACCGGCTGGGCGGCAAGCTGCGCACGGCGGAGGTCGGCGGCCGGCGCTACGACGTGGGCGCGGAGGCGTTCCTGCACCGCCGGCCCGAGGCCCGGGAACTGGTCGCCGAGCTGGGCCTGGGCGGGCAGGTCGTGCACCCGACCCGGTCCCCGTCGGCGATCCGCGCGGCGGGTGAGCTGCGGTCGGTCCCGGCGCACACGCTGATGGGCGTGCCCGCGTCGGTCGAGGCGGTGCGGCAGGTCCTCAGCCCGGCGGGCCTGAGGCGCGTCGAAGCCGAGCCGACCCTGCCCCCGATCCGCTTGGACGGCGCGGACGTCTCCGTGGGCGCGCTCCTGCGCGCCCGGTTCGGCCCCGAGGTCCCGGACCGCCTGGTCGGCCCGCTGTTGGGCGGCGTCTACGCGGGCCGCGCCGACGGCCTGGGCCTGCGCGCCACCATGCCGCAACTGGCGACGGCCCTGGACTCCGGCGTCGGCTCCCTGCTGGCCGCCGCCGCGACGACCATGCCCGCCCCACCCCAGCCGCACACCACGCCGGCCCCGGTCTTCGGCACGCTGTCCGCCGGACTGTCCACTCTGGTCGACGAACTCCGGACCGCGTCGGCGGCCGAGGTCCGCCTGGGCCTGCCGGTGCGCGCGCTGATCCGCCGCGAGCACGACTGGCGCCTGGAGATCGGCACGCCGACCACCCCGGAGATCCTGGACGTGGACGGCGTGGTGCTGGCCGTCCCCGCTCCCTCCGCCCGCAAGCTGCTGGCCGACGTCGTCCCGGCGGCATCGCGGCAGTACGCGAAGGTCGAACTGGCGTCGATGGCCGTCGTCGCACTGGCCCTGCCGCCGGGCACCGAGCTGCCCGCCCGGTCGGGCACCCTGCTGGCCGAGGGCGAACGGCACGCCGACGGAACCCCGTTCACCGCCAAGGCGTTCACCTACTCCAGTCGCAAGTGGTCGCACCTGGACGGCGAGCCGGTCCTGGTGCGCGGCAGCGTCGGCAGGCACGGCGACGTGGGCGTCCTCCAGCGCGACGACGAGGACCTGGTCCGCGCCGTCCGCGCCGACCTGCGGGAGCTGACCGGCATCACGGCCACCCCGATCGACACCCTGGTCACCCGGTGGGGCGGCGGCCTGCCCCAGTACGGCGTCGGACACCTCGACGTCGTGCGCGGCATCGAGGACGCCGTAGCCGAGGTGCCGGGCCTGGCCGTGGCCGGCGCCACGTTGCACGGCGTAGGCATCCCCGCGTGCATCGCCACCGGCGACGCGGCGGCGGCACGTGTCGCGGCGCACGTCCTGGGCCGCGTCCGGTGAGTGAGAGGATGGGGACATGGCCCGCCTGAACTACAACGAGCTCAACGACACCATCCGCTACACCATGTGGTCGGTCTTCCGCGTCGAACCGGGACGCCTCCCGGAGGACCGCGGCCCGGCCGCCACCGAGACCCAGGCCTACCTGGACGGCCTGGAGTCCAAGGGCGTCGTGGTGCGCGGTGTGTACGACGTGGCGGGCCTGCGCGCCGACGCGGATTTCATGATCTGGTGGCACGCCGAGGAGATCGAACAGGTCCAGGCCGCCTACACGGGCTTCCGCCGCACCCCCCTGGGCCGCGCCTCCACCCCGGTCTGGAGCCAGGTCGCCCTCCACCGCCCGGCGGAGTTCAACCGCAGCCACATCCCGGCCTTCCTGGCGGGCGAGGACCCGCGCAAGTACGTGTGCGTGTACCCGTTCGTGCGCTCCTACGAGTGGTACCTGCTCCCGGACGAGGACCGCCGCAGGATGCTGGCGGACCACGGCAAGGAGGCGCGCGACTACCCGGACGTGCGGGCCAACACGGTGGCGTCGTTCGCACTGGGCGACTACGAGTGGATCCTGGCCTTCGAGGCCGACGAACTGCACCGCATCGTGGACCTGATGCGCCACCTGCGGGGCACCGAGGCCAGGCGGCACGTGCGCGAGGAGATCCCGTTCTACACGGGCACGCGCATCCCGGCGGCGGAACTCGTCACCAACCTGCCCTGACATGAAAGGGGCGCTCCCGTTTGAACAGGAGCGCCCCCTCGTCAAAGCCTTACTTCTTGAGCTTGTAAGCCCGGATCAGCGAGTGCTCGAACGTGTTGCCCTTGCTGTCCGCGCCCTTGACCCGCAGCGACGCATACCCGGCCACGTCGGCGTTGCGCACCAGAGCGTTGCGCCCCACAACCGGAGCCTTCGACCACGTCTTGCCGTCGTCGAAGGAGACCTCGACTTCCAGCCGGGTCACCCGGCCGTTGTCCGCACCGCTCTGCTGCTGCACCTCCAACGGCACCCGCAGGAGACGACCCGCCGGAGCGGCACCACTCTCGTCCAGCGAGGGCGTGAAGCGGACCACCGTCAGCGGCAGCGGCTTGAACTCCGTGCCCGCCACCGTGTCGGACTGGAACGTCCACGCGCCGCTCACCGACGTGCTGAACTCCGACACGCCCTCGGCGCGGTCGGCGACGGTCTCGACCTTGAAGCGCGCCTTGCCCGCCGGCACGCCCGGGAAGAAGCCGTTCGCCGGGTACTCGGTCTCGCCGACCTTCACGCCCTCCCGGTACAGCGTGGTCCGGGCCTTGGAGGTGAGGGAGTCGCCGGTGTTGCCGTACCCGTCACCCCAGAACGGCACGGCGAAGCCGATGTCGTCGCCGGCGCGGGCCAGGTGCAGGGCGCCCGGGGTCGTCAGCGACGGGCCGTAGACCGGGGCGAGGAAGCGCTGGTCGTACTGGCGTCCCTTCCGGTACTCGCGGTCCGGGCTGACCAGGAGGGCCTCCATTTGCTGTTCCGCGTCGAACTGGAGGAACGCCCAGCTCCAGGCGATGCCCTCGGTGGTGACGTGGTCGACAGCCTCTCCAGGGGCGGTCACCTCGGAGACGACCGCCCAGCCGCCGCCACCGCCGGGGACGACCGCGTTGCCGGCGTGGCCGAACGTGCGGCCGGCGGGAGCCGAGCCGAACTTGCTGCGGACCGTCGCCAACTCCTTCGCCTGGGGCGCGCGGATGAACCCGGTCGGGACCTTCCTGTCCGAAGCCCACGCGAGCCGGTAGGTCACCGGCACCGCGCCCTGCGGCGTGCCCTTGGCCTGCGAGCCCACCAGCACCTTCAGCTCCTCGGCCGACAGCTCCGGCCCGAGGTGGCCGACCGACACGTTCTCGCCGAAACCGCCGAGGAACACGAAGCCGAAGCCGATCCGCCGGTCCTGGTACGTGCGGGTGATGCCGATGTCGCCGATCAGCTCCTCGGCGGCCGGGTCCGGCACGGTCACCCGCACCGGCTTGGCGACCCGGGCGTCGACCACGACCTCGGTCGGGCCGGTCACCGCCAGCTGCGACTGCGGCAGGACGGCGGTCTGCTCCCTGTTGGTCAACACGTCGTTGAACGCGAAGTAGTCGCCCTTGGGCAGCCGCACCTTGGCCGAGCCGTCCACGTTCTGCGGGAACGCGAACGAGTTGTTGCTCAGGCCGACCACCAGCGTGCTGGCGTCGACAGCGGGCTTGCCCGCGGCGTCGAGGTACTTGAACGACACGTCGTAGCTCTCGACCTCGCGGTTGACGCCCAGCGGGGTGCGCAGGCCGCTCGACGCCACGATCGCGCCGGAGTACGCGCCGTCGACGGTGCCGACCCGCGTGTCGGAGGTGACCGACACCGACGCCGTGCCGCCCGCCGGGACGGTGACCTTAATGGCGCTCAACGTGAACAGACCGGCCGGCGCGGGCTTGCCGTCGGGGCCGCGCGCGTCGACGGTCAGGTCGAGGGTCACCGGCTCGGCGCCGGTGTTGCGGTAGGTGAGCTCCTTGGTGACCGGCTTGTCGTCGGCGTGCGGCCACTCGTGCAGGCCGAAGCCCAGGCTCACCGGGTCCGTGGTCACCGACGTGGTGATCGCCTTCGCCAGGTCGACCCGGCCCGCGCCCTGGTCGAACGCGGTCAGGTCCGGGTTGTTCTTGGCCGACGCGGTCAGCGCCGCCTTGACCTGCGTGCCGGTCCACTCCGGGTGCTGCTGCACCAGCAGCGCCGCCGCGCCGGCGACGTGCGGGGTGGCCATCGACGTGCCGGACATGGAGACGTGCGTCGGGTCCACCGGGGTGCCGATGACGCCCGCGGACGACTTGGCGGCCACGATGTCGACGCCGGGAGCGGTGATGTCGGGCTTGACCGCGCCGTCGCCGACGCGGGGACCGCGGCTGGAGAACGAGGCGATCTTGTCGGCCCGGTCGACCGCGCCGACGGTGAGGGCGGCGTCCGCGCTGCCCGGCGAGCCGACCGTCTCGGGACCGCCGGAGTTGCCCGCGGCGATCACGAACAGCGTGCCCTTCTCGGCGGACAGCCGGTTGACGGCCTCCTCCAACGGGTCGACCTCGGGCGTGTCACCGCCGCCCAGGCTCAGGTTGACCACATCCGCGCCCTGGTCCGCGGCCCACTGCATGCCGTCGAGGATCCAGGACTCGGCACAACCGTTGAGCACGCACACCTTGCCGTCCAGCAGCTGCGCGTCCGGCGCGACACCGCGGTACTTGGCGTCCTTGCTCGCGATGGTGGCGGCGACGTGCGTGCCGTGGCCGACGCCGTCGGTGGCGTCGGGGTCCTCGGTGAAGTTGCGCTCGGCGACCTCCTGCCCGGCGAGGTCGGCGTGCTTCTCGTCCACACCGGTGTCCAGCACGGCGACCTTGACGCCCTTGCCGGTGAACCCGGCCTGCCACGCGGCGGGCGCGCCGATCTGGGCGGTGCTGCGGTCCAGCGAGGTCTGCCGCATCCCGTCCAGCCAGATCTTGCCGACGCCCGGGTCGGCGAGCAGCGACTGGTACGCGGTCGCGGCCTCGGCCTTGGCGGCGCGGGCGGCGACCGCCCCCACGGCGGGCAGCTCGCGGGTCACCTGGACGCCCGAGGCGGCGCGCACGGTGGCCGGGGCGCCGGTGACGATGAGCGGGACGTGGTCGCGGCGGGCGTCGTCGTAGCCGGCCTCGACCAGGCCGGTGACGTCGAACAGCCGCAGGTCCAGCTTGCCCTCGGCGAGGGGCCGCAGCGCGTCGCGCGGCACCACGTGCAGCCGGCCGTCCTTCTCGAAGGTCTGGAAGGCGATGCCCTCCCGGCCCGGCGCACCGGCCAGCGAGCCGACCCGGTCGCCGTTGAGCACGACCCGGTCACCGGTGACCAGCGTGACGGACTTGGTTTCCCCCTGAGCGGTCGGCCGCGCCTGCGGGGCGGGTGCGGCGTTCGCCACGCCCTGGCCGCCGGCCAGCAAACCGATCGACAGCGCGGCGGCTCCCCACGAAACGCCACGCCTTCCGGATCTCAACACAGATACCTCCCGAATCTGGTTGCCGCGCGCCTGCGGGCGCGCGTCGGGAGGGCTCACCGATCCAGCGGTGGCGACGGTGACCGAATGGTGATGAAACCCCCCAACGCCTTCGACGCTATCCACCCTTGCGGGTGACGGCAGCGTCTCATTGAGGGACATCCCGCCACCCGATCAGGTTACTGACCGATTACGGGGTGTCGTTCACCGCTCTCGGACGGAGCCATCCGGGCCGACCACGACTCCCGCTTGCGGGCCGCCCGTGCCGCACCCCGGACCGTTGGGCTCGACCATCTTCGGCGTGACGGTGACCGTCTGGTCCACGACGGTCGCGCCGGCCTGGTCGACCAGCCGGAGCGACACGGTGACGGGCTTGGCGGGCAGGTCCGGCACGGTGACGTAGGCGTGCTTGCCGCCGGTCGGGACGGCGCTCGCGCTGCACACGTCGTCCGGGGAGTCGCCCGTGCACGTGCCACCGACCGACTTGGACGCCGGGAACAGGTCCAGTGCCGGGGTGACGCACCGGCCGTCCCAGCAGACCTCGATGCTGCCGGTCTCGACCGTGGTCGGTTCGACGTCCACGCCCAGGCCCACGAGCGCGCCGATCGCGGTGCACGTGCGGCCGGCGCCGACGTCCCCGCAGGCGGCGGTGAGCAGGACCAGGGCGCCGAGCACGAGTGTCCGCATGTGCCTGGGACGGAACGAGAGCGTCCTCGGGTTGCGCGACGCCAGGTTGTGCGTCGTCAGGTTGCGCGACGAGGTGCCGCGATCAGGTGCCGCGCCGCCACCACCGCTGTTTGCGCGGTGCGGGCAGTTCTCCCCGCGCCACCGCCCAGTCGGCGAACGCGGCGGCGTCCTCGCGGAACCGGGTGCCGGCCTGGCGGGGGTGGGCGCGGGCGTAGGAGTCGAACAGCGGGCGGAAGCGGTCGCCCAGCACGTCCGCCAGATCCGGGCGCAGCGCGGCCACGATCCCGCGCCGCTTGTTCAGCAGCGCCCGCGCCTCCACCCGCAGCCGTTCCTGGTCGAAACCGGAGGGCGGTTCGCCGTCGCCCAGCAACGCCCGCAACAGCTCACCTTGTTGTGCCGCAAGCCTTTCCCTCTGCGGTTGGGTCACGCCAGCACCGCCCGGATCGCGGCCAGCTCACCCGCCAGCTCGGCGTCCGACGGGTAGTCGTCGTCGCGCTCCAGCAACACACCCGGCGGGTCCACCCGCTCGCGCAGCTGCCGCAGCACGTCCAGCACCTCCGGCAGCACGGCGTGCGCGTGCGTGTCGTGGTAGACGCCCTTGTGCTCCTGCCCGCCGGCCACGTGCACGTAAGCCAAGCGCTCCAACGGGATCTCGTCGAGGAACCGGCCCACGTCCGTGCCCAGGTTGCGGGCGTTGGCGTAGAGGTTGGCCACGTCCACCAGCAGCAGGCAGTCCGTGCGCTCGACCAGTTCGGCCAGGAACCGCCCCTCGGACAGCTCGGCGTCGGGCCACTCCAGCAGGGCGGCGACGTTCTCCAGCGCCAGCGGCACGGGCAGGTCGGCTTGCGCGGCCTTCACGTTGGCCACCAACACGTCCAGCGCGTCACGGGTGCGCGGCACCGGCATGAGGTGCCCGGAATCCAGCCCGCCCGCGCGCACGAAGCACACGTGGTCGCTGACGAAGGGCGCGTCCAGGGCCTGCGCCAGCGCGCCCAAGTGCGCCACGCGATGGGCATCCACGGGGTCCGCGCCACCCAGGCTCAACGACACGGCGTGCGGCAGCACCGGCACGCCCCGCTCCCGCAGCACCCGCACGGACTCCGGCAACCGGTCCGCGTGCAGGTTCTCCGCGACCACCTCGACGAAGTCGACGTCGAGCCGTTCCACGGTCAGGTCGATCTCGGGCCGCCACCCGATGCCGACACCCAAAGCCGCCATCAGTCCCCGCCCCCGCCACCACCGCAGCCGCCGCCGCCACCGCACGACGACGACGATCCACTGTCCGAAGAGGACCCGCTGTCCGACGAGGACGAGCTGCCGCAGCTGCTGCTCGAACAGCTCCCGCACCCGCTGCCGCACGAAGCGCTCCCGCTGGACCCGTCGGACTTGCGCCGCCGCCGCAACGTCGCCGACGCCACCGGGTCGATGCCCAGGATCTGCCACACGTACTGCTTGCCCACCTTGCCCAGCAGCCCGTAGTACGCGACCAGCGGCACCGCCTGCGACGTCACCACCCCGGCGCCCAGCCGCCGCACCGTCGACCGCCCGGCCCGGGTCAGCGGGCGCACGGAGGGCGAGGTGATCGCCATCGCCACGATCAGGCCGACGAACGCCGAGGCCACCGTCCCCACCGGCAGGTCGCCGAGGGCCGACCACAGCACCGTGCCGACCCAGCTCAGGAAGAACAGCCGGCGCACCCACCGCATCCCGCGGATCGACCCGGCCGAGCGCACGTACCCGCGCGAGATCAGCTGCTGCCGCAACGACTGCGCCTCGACGCTGCGCGCGCCGGCCGTGACCAGGTCACCCAGCGGGCGCGGCACCGACCGCAGCACGAAGGCCTGCAACGGCGTCCACTGCCGCTGCGGCCCTTGTACGGCGCTCGCCAACCCGTTGCGGGCGATGCGCAGGGCGCCGGCCTCGACCAGGGACACGATCGCCACCTCGGTGGCGCGTCCCGGCCCACCGGCCAGCAGGCCCAGCTCCTCCGGCCACAGCTCAGCCGAAACTCCCGAAGTCGACGTCCACGAAGTCGTCACCGTCATCCTCCAACCACTGCGAGGCCAACCAGCCACCCGCGAGCCACCCGCCCGCGACCAACCACCCGTTGCGCTGACGCCAGCGCCGCGGCTCCACGACCACGACCCGCCGCCCCCGTCGGGAGCTCGGTGCCTCGGACGTCTCGGCGGACCCGATCGGTTCCGCCTGCTCCCCGTCGAACACCGCGGTCTGGGCCCGTGCCGACCCCTTGTGCGGCACGGACCCGACCGCGGTGCGGACCAGGCCGTAGCGGGCGGTCACCTCGGCCGGGTCGACCGGCGCGAGACCCGCGGTGGCCCCCTCGAACGCCCGCGCGCCCGCCCTGGTCAGGACCGGCGGCGGACCCAGCAGCAGCACCGCGGCGGCCAGCGCGGTGACCGACAGCGCGGTCGCGGTCACCCAGCCGCCCGGCGCCGCCACGACCCCGACGACACCCAGCGCCACCGGCGGCAGGACCGCGAGCACGGCCCGCCACAGCCGAAGGCGTGGCGCCACCAGCAACCCGGCCGCCACCAGGCCGTGGCCCAGCCTGCGCGCCGGCGGGCTGGTGGCCGCGGTGACGACCAGGTCGTCCAGGTCCCGCGGCGGGTCCAGCCGGTCCAGCAGGTGCGCTTGCAGCTCGGAGACGGGACCGGGTTCCTGCCCCGGCACGGCGGCCACGGCGTACCCGGACGCCCTGACCCGGTTGTCCGCCACCAGCCCGGCCACCGCCACCTCGACCGCCCGCACCGGGCCGCCGCCGAGGTAGCCGATCTCCTCGAAGCTCAGCGGCCGGGTCGGCGGCGACCCGGACACCCGCTTGAGCAGCAGACCGAGCAGGAACGCCGCCACCAGCGCCGGGCCGTACCACCACAGGAAACCCATGACGCCAGCCTAGGAGCCGCCACCGCCGCAACCACCGCCTCCGCCGCAACTGCTCCCACCACCGTCGTGCCCGCCGCCGGAGCCGCCGCCGTGGTGGCCGCCGCTGTAGGTGCCCCCGTAACTGACCTGGCGCGTGCCGAGCAACGTGGCCCCGGACGCGGCCCCCAACCTGCGCCGACGGGTCCGCCGGGGCTTGCCGGTGGTCAGCGCGGCGTAGCGCTGCCCGGCCGCCGCCAGCGGCGAGTCCGGGTGGTGGGCGAACCCGTCGAGGGCGACCTGAACGCCCGGACCACCGGTGCTCTCGCCTGCGCGAGCTCGTGCCACCGCGCGGGAGCCCCGCGTGGTGCGTCGGAAGCCGTCGACCCGCAGCAGCAGGCCGACGAGGATGCCGGAGAGGACCAGTTGCAGCGTCAGCCAGCCGACCGGAGCGCCGATCGCGAGCCCGTTCACCCACCGCACCAGACCCACGGCGATGAGCAGCACCAACGGGACCACGCCCAGTCGGTAGCGGCGCTTGACCTCTTCCGGCGGCACCAGGTAGCCGCGTTCGGCCAGCGCGCGCCCGAGCCCCCTCGGCGCGTCCTGCTCCGACACGGCCGTGAACAGCAGTGACATCGTCCGGTTCCGGTACCGCGCGACGTCGGTGAGCACCGCCTGGTCGACGGCGTCGTCCGCGACCGGGTCGCCGACGACCCGCACCGCGCCGTCCCGCGCGGGGCGCAGCTTGCCGGACTCGATCAGGTTGGCGACCGACGCCTCGACCACGCGACGCGGTCCGCCGGTCAGGTAAGCGAGGTCGTAGAGGCCGAGCGGGCCTGCGGGGACGCTGACGCGCTTCCCCCGCAGGCGCACTCGGACGACGATCGCGAAGGCCAAGGACAAGGCCAGCGCGATCCAGTACAGCTCAAGGAATTCCGGGCCTGACAGTCCCCACGGTCGCTCCACGGTCCACCCCCTGTGGGCCCCGGCGGATCTTGTGGTCCGCCGACACTGGAGACGCAATCGTGTGCTTCAGGCCACACCCCGGCAAGGGTGCTTGGGAAAGGCTTAGGGTTGCCCTTCCCGCACGTCAGGACGAGGACGCGCCGTCCACGCCGCCCGAGCCCTCGCCGTCCGTGCCCTTGAGAACGCGCATGATTCCTCCCAGGTTGGAAACCGACAATCGTTCGGAGTAGCGCCGTCAGTCTGCTCGACCGCCGGGCGCTTCCACCAGACGCAAGCTGATCGAGTTGATGCAGTAGCGCTGGTCGGTCGGCGTCGCATAGCCCTCACCCTCGAAAACGTGCCCGAGGTGGCTGTGGCATGTGGCGCAGAGCACTTCCGTGCGGACCATCCCGTAGGCGCGGTCCTCGCGCAGGATGACGGAGTCCGCCGCGAGCGGCGAGAAGAACGACGGCCAGCCGCAGTGCGAGTCGAACTTCGTCTCGCTGCGGAACAACTCAGCCCCGCAGGCGCGGCACGAGTAGACGCCCTCGGTCTTGGTGTCGGTGTACTCCCCGGTCCAGGCCGGCTCGGTGCCCGCCTCGCGCAGCACCGAGTACTCCTTGGGGGTCAGGATCTCCCGCCACTCGAGTTCGGAGTGGACCACCTTCGGGGTGGCGCCGACGACAGGTTCCATACCTCCACGTTAATCGAAGAACGTGGACAGGATCTCGCCCAAGCCGAACCACACGCTGACCGCGACCCCGAGCAGGATCAACAACACCACGACGACCGCCGACAACCTGCGCAGACCACCCGCGCGGTTGGCCGAGTCGGCGAAGTTCTCCACCCCGGCGAGGTACCCCTCGACGGTGAAGCCGGGGGTCTCCCGACGCATCCGCTCCAGGTGCGCGGCGAACGCCTTGGTCTCCGGGTCGTCGGGGTCGAGCCCGATCAACTCGTCGTCCAGCGGACGCTGCTCGTCACCGAGCCCGTTCGGCCGTTCGTCCGGAAAGTCGGCGGCGCGAGAACTGCCCATGCAAGTCAGGGTAGTGGCCTGCTCAACCGCCACCCACGACTTTGTCGGTCCCCCGTGCGAAAATGGAAGCGGGGGCCGGAGGCCACGCCTCCACCCGCCGCAACGGGCCGCCGTGCTCGCCGTGCGTGACCTGCTGCTACACCGCGTGCCCCAGCGCTACCCGAGTGCCCGGCGCACCCGCGTGCCCCAGCGCTACACCGCGTGTTCGGCGCTACACCGCGTTCCCCGGTGCTCAGACCAGGGCGGGGGAGGGGCGGACCGCTCCGACCGTGCGCCCGTGACCCAGGACCGGGACCGTGGCCAGGTCCTCCGGTGCCGCCACGCCCAGCTTCCGCAGCGCCGCCACCATCACCACCGCCCGTGCCCGGCTGGACCCGTCGGCGATCTTGCACGCCACCGCCTCCCCGGTCGGCAGCCCGATCGCGTAGACCCCCTCGGCCCCGTCCTTGGCCACCGCGCCCGGGATGGCGCGCATCAGCTTCGTGACGTCGCGGTCCGTGCCGCCGACCCACTCCGGGTGGTTGCTCATGGCCGCCGCGATCCGGCGCTCGAACGGGTCGGTCGACGTCGTGATCCGCGCGAACGCCCGCGCCAACCCGACCAGGCTGATCCCGAACAGCGGCGCACCGCAGCCGTCCACGCCCTCCGCCCCGATCCGCTCGCCGGCCAGGTCCTCCAGGGTGTCCCGGATGGCGACCTGGAGCGGGTGGGACGGGTCGAGGTAGGTCCGCGTCGGCCAGTCGTTGTGCACGCAGGTGGCCAGCATGGCGGCGTGCTTGCCCGAGCAGTTCATGTACTTGGGCTCCTTGCCGCGCCCGGCCCGCAGGTGCGCGCGCAGCGCGGCCTCGCCGATGGGCAGGTCGGGCGTGCACTGGAGGTCCGCCTCGGTCAGCCCGGCGCCGGCGAGGATGCGGTGCACGCCCTCGACGTGGAAGTCCTCACCGGAGTGGCTGGCGCTGGCCAGCGCGAGCAGCTCGCCGTCGAGGTCGAGCCCGTGCCGCAGCATCGCCAGGGCCTGGATCGGCTTGTTCGACGAGCGCGGGTACGTGACGTCGTCCGGACGCCCGACACTCAGCGCCGCAGCCCCCGAACGGTCCAACGCGACGACCGAACCGTGGTGCACGGACTCCAGGAAGTCGCCCCGCCACACCTCGGCGACCAGCTCGAACGCCATCCCGCGACCTCCACCAGACCGGAACTGCCAACTGTCGACAGTTAACACCCCTGGCGGGTTCTGTGCTAGGGAGACGTTCGTGACACTTCCCGTGCACCGCAGCCTCGCCGGCCAGGCCGTGGACGCGCTGCGCGAACTCGTGCTGACCGGCGAGATCCCCCCGGGCGCGCGGGTCAACGAGGTCGAGGTCGCGGCCCGGCTGGGCATCAGCCGCGGTCCGCTGCGCGAGGCCATCCGCCAGCTGGCGTCGGAGAACCTGCTGGTCCTGGTGGCCCACCGAGGCGCACACGTCCCCGCCGCCACTCCCGAGGACATCCGCGCCCTCTTCGAACTCCGCACCGCCCTCGAATGCGCCGCCGCCGAACTGGCCGCGTCGAGGCGGACGGACGCCGACGTGTCCCGCCTGCGCGAGGTCTGCGCCGAGTCCCGCCGCACGTACCAGGCCGGAGAACGCTTCCCGTACCGCCTGGACCTGGCCTTCCACCAGGCTCTGTTGGACGCCGCCCGTTCACCGCACATCGCCGAGCAGGTGCGGTTGGTGCAACAACGGGTGGTGCTGCTCCGCAGCGGCCTGAACGACGACCCGCCCCACCAACACGCCTCCCTGGACGACCACGACGCCCTGGTGGACGCGGTGGCCGCCGGCGACCCGCAGCGGGCGAGTTCCACCATGCGCAAACACCTGGCAAGAGTGTGTGCGCAAATGCTCGCCGAGTCGGATCTCGCGGAATCGCACTAGCAAGGTCGTCACCCCTGCGCGCGGGCCGGCGGGGGTGCGGTGGCGGGTGAAAACACGCCTCCGCGCGTGCGGAGGCGTGTGGAGGGTCGGCCGTCGTCCGGAGCGGTTAGCCGAGGGTGCCGGTGACCTTGGCGTGGCCCTTGAGGAGGTTTCGGGCGATGGTTCGGCGCTGGATTTCGTCCGTGCCCTCGTAGATGCGGAGCAGGCGGAGTTCGCGGTACCAGCGTTCGATCGGCAGTTCCCGCGTGTAGCCCATGCCGCCGTGGATCTGAAGGACTCGGTCCACGATCTCGTTCGCCTTGATGCCGCCGTACAGCTTCGCGATCGACTGTGCCTGCCGGGAGTCGGCGCCCTGGTCCACCAGCCACGCCGCGTGCAACACGAGCCAGCGCAGGGCCTCGATCTCGACCGCCGAGTCGGCGAGCATCCACTGGATGGCCTGGTACTCCGCGATCGGCTGGCCGAACGTCACGCGGTTCTTGGCCTGCTCGACGGCCATCTCCACCAACCGCTCGCACGAGCCCAGTGCCCGTGCGGGCAGCAGGTAGCGGCCCTGGCCGATCCACTGCATGGCCAAGCGGAAACCGCCGCCGACCTCGCCCAGGACGTTCTCCTCAGGTACCCGGACGTTGTCGAACACGAGAGCCGCCGGTCCCCATTGGCCCATCGTCGGGATGGGTTCGGACTTCCAGCCCATGTCGCGGTCGACCAGGAAGCACGTGACGCCGCCGTCAGCGCCCCTGTCCTTGTCGGTCACGGCGAACACCATCACGAAGTCGGCCTCGTTGCCCTGCGTGATGAAGGTCTTCTCGCCGTTGATGACCCACTCCGACCCCTCCTTGCGGGCCGAGGTGCGGATGGCCTTCGCGTCCGAACCCGCGCCCGGCTCGGTGATGGCGAAGCACGAGATGCGCTCGCCGGAGATGGTCGGCAGGAGGTAGCGCTGCTTCTGCTCGTCGTTGCCGTGGAACAGGATGTTGTCCGCGTACCCGCCGAAGCGGAACGGCACGAAGCTGCGGCCCAGTTCCTGTTCGAGCAGCGCGGTCATCAGTGCGCCCAGGCCCATGCCGCCGTACTCCTGGGGCGTGAGGACGCCGAAGAAGCCGGCTGCCTTCGCCTTGTCCTGCAACTCCTTGAGCTCGTCGCGTCGCAGGCCCGGCTCGCCCGCGCGTTCGCGCCGCAGCACCTCCGGTTCCAGGGGCACGACCTCCTTGCGCACGAAGGTCCGCACCCAGTCGCGGATCTCCTTCTGCTCTTCGCTGAGCGTGAAGTCCATGCCTTGCCCCTCTCGAAGTCAGACGAACGCGTTGATGCCGGTCAGCGCCCGGCCGATGAGCAACTTCTGGATCTGGCTGGTGCCCTCGTAGAGGGTGGTGACGCGCGTGTCGCGCAGGTACTTCCCGACCGGGTACTCGTCGATGTAGCCGTACCCGCCGAACACTTGGATGGCGTTGTTGGCCACGCGCACGGCCGCCTCGCTGGCGTACAGCTTCGCCATCGACGCCTCCGTGGAGAACGGCTCGCCCCGGTCGGCCAGGTCGGCGCAGCGCCACGTCAGCAGCCGCGCGGCGTCGGTCTCCACGGCCATGTCCGCCAGCAGTTCCTGGACGAGCTGGAACCCGGCGATGGGCTTGCCGAACTGCTCGCGCTCCTTGGCGTACTTCAGGGCCGCCTCCAGGGCGCCCCGCGCCGCGCCCACGCAGCCCGCCGCGACGGACATCCGTCCCCGGTCGAGGGTGGCCATCGCGATGCGGAAGCCGGTGCCCTCGTCGCCGAGGCGGCTCTCGTCGGGCACGCGCACGCCGTCCAGGGTCAGTTCGGCGGTGGCCTGGCCGCGCATGCCGAGCTTGCCCTTGATCTCGCGGGCGGTGAAGCCGGGGGAGTCGGTCGGCACGAGGAACGCGGTGATGCCCTTCGGCCCCGGGCCGCCGGTGCGGGCGAAGACCAGCGCCACGTCGGCCCACGTCCCGTTGGTGATGAAGACCTTGGTGCCGGTGATGACCCAGTCGTCGCCGTCGCGGACCGCGCGCGTGGCCAGCGAGGCCGCGTCGGAACCGGTTCCGGGCTCGGTCAGGCCGAAGCAGCCGACCAGCTCGCCCGCGCACAGGCCGGGCAACCACCGGCGCTTCTGCTTTTCCGTGCCGTGCTTGAAGATGGTTTTCCCGACCAGGCCCAGGGAGACCGAGATGATGCCGCGCACCGCCGAGTCGCCGCGCGCGACCTCCTCCAGGACCAGGCAGTACGCGAGGTTGTCGCCGCCGGAGCCGCCGTACTCCTCGTCCACGCCCAGGCCCAGGAACCCGACCTCGCCCAGCGCGGGCACCAGGTCGCGGTCGATCGCTTCGTCGCGGTCCCAGCGCGCGGCGTGGGGGACGATGCGCTCCTCTGTGAACCGGTGGGCCAGCTCGCGCAGCTGCCGGTGCTCGTCGGACATGGCCAGATCCACCCCGGTGACCTCCTGACCGAACAGTGTTAGGTTATCTAACCTAGGCGCGGACCCGAATCGATGGCAAGAGGAGAGCGATGCCGAGGAACCCGATCCTGAGTGCCTCGCGCATCCGGGCCGCCGCCCTCCTCATCATCGACCGGGACGGGCTGGACGGCCTGTCGATGCGCAAGCTGGCCGCCGAACTGGGCGTGCAGGCGGCGTCGCTGTACGGGCACGTGAGCACCAAGGACGACCTCCTGCACGAGGTGGCCAGCGAGATCCTGGAGAAGGTCGACGTGTCCGGCTTCGCCGGCGGCGACTGGCAACACGGCCTGACCATGTGCGCCCGCTCCTACCGCGAGGCCCTGGCCCGCCACCCCAACATCGTCCCGTTCCTGGCCTACGGCCCGGCCCACCGCGAAGCGTCCCTGCGCCGGCTGGACGTCGTGCACGGGGCGCTGGTCGGCGCGGGGTGGACGCGGCGGGAGGCGACCATGATCGCGGCGTCGCTGATGTACCTGGTGTTCGGCGCGGCCCTGAGCTCGTTCTCCAGCGGCTTCTCGGAGGACCAGAGCCTCTACCACGAGCGCTACCCGAACCTGGACAAGGCCCACCTGCTGCCCGCGGTGGCGGCCGAGCTGGACCGTGACAGCTTCGAGCTGGCCCTGAACGCGTTCGTCACCGGCCTCGCGGCGCAGCGAGTGGCCACGTCGGACTGACACGGCGGCCGACTCCACTTAGGGTCGGGGCGTGGCCAAGTCCCAGCCCCTTGAACTGACCGTCGGCGAGCGCGTGGTGCGGGTGTCGAACCCGGACAAGGTGTACTTCCCCGCTCGGGGGATCACCAAGCGGCAGGTCGTGGAGTACTACCTGGCCGTCGCCGAGCCGTTGTTGCGCGTGCTGCGCGACCGGCCCACCACCCTGAAGCGGTACGTGGACGGGGTCGAGGGGGAGGCGTTCTACCAGAAGCGGCTGCCCAAGGGGGCTCCCGACTGGGTGGAGACGGCGCGGATCAAGTTCCCCTCCGGGCGGCCCGCCGACGAGGTGTGCCCGACGGAGCCGGCCGTGCTGGCGTGGGCGGCGAACCTGGGGACGTTCGACTTCCACCCGTGGCCCGTGCGGCGCTCCGACACCGACCACCCCGACGAGTTGCGCGTGGACCTCGACCCGCAGCCCGGCACCGACTTCGCCGACGCCGTCCGGGTCGCGATGGTGTTGAAGGAGGTGTTGGACGAGCTGGGGATGACCGGCTACCCCAAGACGTCCGGCGGGCGGGGCATCCACGTGGCCGTGCGCATCCGGCCGGAGTGGGACTTCGTGGACGTGCGGCACGCCGTGATCGCGTTGGCCCGGGAGGTCGAGCGGCGGGCGCCGGAGCTGGCGACCACGTCGTGGTGGAAGGAGGAACGCGGCGAACGCGTCTTCCTGGACTTCAACCAGGCGGCCCGGGATCGCACGATCGCGTCGGCTTGGTCGGTGCGCGGGACTCCGAGGGCTACCGTGTCGACTCCGGTGACTTGGGCAGATCTGTCTACTGTGGACCCGGACGACTTCGACGTGTTCACGGTCCCGAAGTACTTGGCGGACAAGGGAGATCCGCACGCCGGCCTGGACGACGAAGCCTTCGGCCTGGAGACCCTCCTGGACTGGTACGCCGCCGACCCGCGCGAAATGCCCTACCCGCCGGACTACCCGAAGATGCCCGGCGAACCCCCGCGCGTCCAGCCGTCGAAGGCGCGCAAGCCGGAGTAGGCGTTTGGTGACGTTCGGACCGGCGTGCGCGATGGTGGGTGTGTGCGGCGACGATTACTGGTGTTCGCGTGGGTCCTGGTGGCGGCCGGCCTGGGGTGGTGGGTGCTCGGGGTGACGGCGTTGGACGGCAGCGTGCGCACGGACGCCAGCGGGTACGGGCAGTTCGTCCTCGCGGCGGTCGGGCTGGTGATCGTGGTCGGCGACAGCGTGCTCAAGGCCCTGGCTCCCGCCGCGGAGCCGGACCTGGACGAGTTGACCGACCAGTTGGCGTTGGCGATGCGCGTCCAGTGGCAGCAGGCCGCCGCGGAGCGCGGTCTGCTACAAGCGTCGCCGCTGCCCCTGCGGTGGCGACGCAGCAGGCAACCGGTCGCCGGGCCGCCCTCCGCCGCCACCGCGTGGCACTCGGCCGGGACGTCGTTCGGGCCGTTGCCCGGCTTGGAGCAGGTCACCGCGACCCGGCTGCGCAGCGGGACCCACCGCGCACTGCACGGCGTGTACGGCGGCCTGCCGTCCGGACGGCTGATCATCACGGGCGGACCGGGCAGCGGCAAGAGTTCGGCAGCGGTGTTGCTGTTGCTGGAGGCGCTGCACCACCGCGAGCGAACCCCGGTCGGTGACCGCGCGCAGGTGCCGGTGCCCGTCCTGTTCACCCTGCACGGGTGGGACCCCGAGCAGACCCCGGTGCGGGACTGGCTGGTCGCCAAGCTGGTCAGGCTGCCCGCCCTGACCGGGCGCGACGGCCCCCGCCGTGCCGCCGAACTGCTCGCGGCCGGACGCGTCTCGGTGGTGCTCGACGGGCTGGACGAGATCCCCGCGAACCGCCGCGCCGCCGTGCTGCGCGCGCTCGGGACGCAGGCGACCTTCCGGCTGGTCCTGCTGACGCGCACCGCCGAACTCCTCGACGCGGCCGGCCAGGACATCCTCACCGGCGCCGTCGCCCTGGAGTTGACCCCGCTGACCTCGCGCGACGCGGCCCGCTACCTCCGTCACAGCCTGCCGGACCCGGTGCCCGACCCGTGGCGGCCGGTGCTCGAGGCGCTCGACCGGGGCGCCGCCGCGCCGGTCGTCCATGCCCTGGACAACCCCCTCCTGGTCACCCTGCTCCGCGCCGCCTACGGCTCGTCGGGCGACTCGGTCGGGAAGGTGCTGGACCAGGACCTGTTCCCCACCCGCGCCGAGATCACCGACCACCTGCTCGACCTCGCGGTGACCACCGCCTACTCACCGCGCGCCGGCGTGCCGGCGTCCCGCTACGACGTCACCACGGCCCGCCGCACCCTCACCGTGGTGGCGAAGGTGCTCCACGCGTGGGGGACCAGGGACTTCGCCTGGTGGGACCTCCCCGGCTTGATTCCCAGGAGACGGCGGGTCTCCTTCAATGCCGCCGTGAGTGGAGCCGTGGGAGGACTCGTCGGCGTCGTCGTCGGCGGACTCGTCGGACTGTTCACCTACGGGATGTTGCAGGGGGCGCTGACCGGCAACCTCGCCGGCACGCTCGCCGGGGTGTCCGGCGGCGTCGCCGTCGCGCGTCTCGACGTGGACTGGCCGGTGCGCTTCAGCACCTTCAGTTGGGCGCAGGCGCGGTGGGTCTGGCAACTTGGCGGAGCCCTTCCCGTGGGCGCCCTGTTCGGCGTCGTGATGTGGCTGAGGCTGGGGGTCCTCGACGGTGTGCTCATCGGGCTCGGGACCACAGTGGGGCTTGTCGTGGTGGGCGGTGTCATGCGCGCCTTGAGGTCCGTCGACCCGTCGAAGGCCGCCCAGCCGCGTGACACCTGGCGCGGGGATCTCCTCCACTGGCTGGTGCAAGGTCTGCTGATCACCGCGGTCAGCGCGGTTGGCGTCGGGGTCGCGACCGGGTCGGCCCGCACGGTCGTCATCGCGGGGAGCGTGGGGATCATGCTCGGGCTCACCACGTCGCGGGCGTGGGTCGCGGGCGTCTGCCAGGTTTTCATCGCGACGTCGTTCGGGGTTCCCTGGCGGCTGGGCAGGTTCCTCGAGGACGCGCACCGGCGAGGGGTCCTGCGGGTCGTCGGTCCCGTCTACCAGTTCCGCCATGCCACCCTCCAGGACCGGCTCGCCGGCGTCTCCCGGGCCGAAGCGGCGAAAACCTGATGACGCGCCTCTGTGGACACGGTTAGTTTCCCGCCGTGACGTTCCCCCTTGCAGACACCGAAGAGCTCTACGACGCCGTTGTCGACGACGAGGAGGCGTTGCGGCCCGGGGTGGAGGGGTTGTGTCGGTACCTCGGCATCCACGGGGACGTCGAGAGGTTCGCGGACGGGTCCCTGCCGGTGTACTCGGTGGGGGAGCGGCACGTGCTCAAGCTCTTCCCCGCTGTTCACCTGGACGAGGTGGCCACCGAGCGGGACGTGCTCGAAGCCGTGCACGGGCGGTTGCCGGTCGCCACGCCCGAGTTGTTCGCCGCCGGTGAGTTCGGTGGCTGGGGCTTTGTGCACATGGAACGGTTGCACGGGGACGTCGTGAAGGACGTCTGGCCGGGGCTTGACCCGCAGGTCAGAGCCGACCTCGCCCGGCAGGTCGGGGAAGCGCTCGCGGCCCTGCACGAGATCGAGTCGCCGGTCAAGGAGCCCGCTGACTGGGGTGCGTTCGTCGATCGACAAACCGCTGGGTGTGTGGCCCGGCAGGTCAGTCGGGGGCTCGACCCGGTCTGGGTGGAGCAGATCCCGGACTTCCTCGCCACCGTCGACCTGCGTGACGCCGAACCCGTCCTCACCCACACCGAGGTCATGAGCGCCCACCTGCTCACCACCGACGGCAAGGTCACCGGGTTGTTCGACTTCGAACCGGCCATGCGCGCCGTCCGCGAGTACGAGTTCGTGGCCACCGGCGTCTTCCTGACCCGCGGCGAGGACGGCCCGAAGCGAGCCCTGCTGGACGGTTACGGGCGGGAGGTGGATGCGCGCAAGGTCATGGCGTGCACGCTCCTGCACGTCTACTCGAACCTCGCCTGGTACCTGCGCGAGG
Organism: Saccharothrix sp. CCNWYY140; assembly: GCF_037401995.1. Classification (NCBI taxonomy): domain Bacteria; kingdom Bacillati; phylum Actinomycetota; class Actinomycetes; order Pseudonocardiales; family Pseudonocardiaceae; genus Saccharothrix; species Saccharothrix sp. CCNWYY140. Next base: position 242,754 of record NZ_JBBEGC010000001.1, on the reverse strand, counting down.
TGCCCACCACCGCGACCACCTTCGACGGGCTCGCGGAGCACTGGTTTGGTCCGACCGGCTAATTGTCGCCGCAGTTCAGCCGTGCCGGCACTGCACCTCTCGTACGATGGGCGGGGACGCCGAAGAGAGGGAGGCCCGGCATGGCGAACACCTACGTGGTGCGGTTCGTGGGTGGTCCCCTCGACGGGCGCGTCGACTCGGTGAGCATGCCCGCGGACGCGCCGCGACCCACGGTCACCCACGTCCACCTGCACGAGGGACCCAAGATCGTGCACCACTACGACCTGCGGTACGCGGTCGAGTACGGGTGCGAGTACCACCTGCGGGTCGAGGAACCGTAAACAGAACTCGACCGTAGACAGCCGGCAACACGGGGTTTACCGTACGCAACAGCGTGAGAGCGCTCTCACCGTTGGTCGGGAGGTTCCCTGTGCGTTGCCTTCGCCTCGCCGTGCCGGCCCTGCTCGTCGCGGCCCTCGTCCCGTTCGCCCTGCCCGGACCGGCCGGCGCCGTACCGGTGGGGGCGGGCAGTTACGCCCCGTCCAGGCCGGTCGGCGCCCAAGGTCCCGTCGACTCCTCCGGCGCCGCGCTGACCCCGAAGGTCACCGCCCGGATGGCCGGGAAACCCGTGCCCACCAACGACTGGTGGTCCTCGCTGGTCTTCCAGCGCTACCCGGGCAACCCGTACTCCGAGAACATGTACGCCCACCCGCTGACCTTCCACGCGGCGGCCCAGGGCCTCGGCGTCGGCTACCCGACCAGCCCGGTGGTCACGCCGGACGGCCGGTTCTACGAGTTCATGCACCGGGACGACCTGTTCGTGGGCGTCGGCGGCCTCAACGCGCCCCGCACCCAGGTCGATGGCTGGTCCGACTGGACGGTGAGTCCACTGTGGACCGATGGTGCCCGCACCCTGCGCACCACCATCGGCCACGGCTCCCCGTACGTCTACGCGGAGGCGTCCGGCGGCCTCGCCCGGGTCGCTTTCAACGGCCCCACAACGGTCTGGAGCAACACCGGCACCACGCTCGGCGTCACGGTCAACGGCCACGACTACGCCCTGTTCGCCCCGAGCGCGTGGACCCTGACCGGCACCGCCGAGGCCACCGCGAACGCCGCGTTCTTCTCCGTCGCCGTCCTGCCCAGCCGTGACGCCCTGAGCCTGTTCCAGCGCTATGCGTTCTCCTTCGTCACCGACACCAAGGTCTCCTGGACCTACGACACCGCGTCCGCCCAGCTCACCGCCACCTACACCGCCACCACGACCGCCCGCCAGGGCACCCAGACCGGCACCCTGCAAGCGCTCTACCGGCACCAGTGGCTCACCTCGACCGACGCCGTCACCGCCCACCGCTACACCTCGCCGCGCGGCGAGATGCGGTTGCGCGAGGGCGCGTCCTTCAGCACCCGCACCGCGTTCAACGGCGTCCTGCCCGCCCTGCCCCTGTCCGCGCAGGCCGACCAGAACCGGCTGCGCGCCGAGATCGACCAGGAGCTGAACGCCGCCGACCCGTGGAAGGGTGCGGTGGACACGTACTGGACCGGCAAGGCGCTGTGGCGGCTGGCCGCGCTGGCCCGGGTGGCGAACCAGATCGGCTACACCGCCGGCCGCGACCGCCTGCTGACCCTGGTCCGCGACCGCCTCACCGACTGGCTCACGGCCGGGTCCGGCGAGACCGAGCGCCACTTCGCCTACGACTCGACCTGGGGCACGCTCATCGGCTACCGCGCGTCCTACGGCTCCGACCAGGAACTGAACGACCACCACTTCCACTACGGCTACTACGTCCTGGCGGCGGCCGTCCTGGCCCAGCACGACCCGGCGTGGGCGTCGGACTCCCGCTACGGCGGCATGGTCAAGCTGCTGGTCAAGGACGCCAACAACTACGACCGGTCGGAGACGCGGTTCCCGTTCCTGCGCCACTTCGACGCCTACGCGGGCCACGGCTGGGCGTCCGGGCACGCCGGTTTCGCGCACGGCAACAACGAGGAGTCCTCGTCCGAGGCGATGATGTTCGCGACCGCCGCCGTGCTGTTCGGCCAGGCGACCGGTGACACCGCGCTGCGGGACGCGGGCATCTACCTGCACACCACGCAGGAGACCGCGATCGGGCAGTACTGGTTCGACAAGGACGGCGCAGTCTTCCCGTCCGCGTTCGGCCACGACACGCTCGGCATCGTCTGGGGCGCCGGCGGCACCTACGGGACGTGGTGGACCGCCAACCCCGAGGAGATCCACGGCATCAACATGCTGCCCATCACCGGCGGCTCGCTCTACCACGCGGCCTGGAAGTCCGACATCACCCAGAACATCGCGGAGCTGCGGGCGAACAACGGCGGCACCGAGGTGGAGTGGAAGGACATCATCGTCCAGTTCCAGGCGCTGGCCGACCCGGCGCAGGCGCTGTCGGCGTACGGCTCGGGCCTGGAGCCCGAGAGCGGCGACTCCCGCGCTCACGCGTACCACTGGCTCACGGCCCTGAACACCTACGGCACCCCGGACACCTCCGTCACCGCCAACACGCCCACGCACGCCGTGCTGGCCAAGAACGGCGCTCGGACCTACGTGGCCTACAACCCCACGGCGTCGGCGGTCACCGTGACGTTCTCCGACGGGCAAACGCTTGCCGTGCCGGCCGGCGCGACGGCGTGGCGGGGTCCGGCCGGCTCGGGCACCGACTCCGGCTCCGGCACCACCCCGACCACGACCACTACGACAACAACCACCACGACCACGACCACTGCTCCGCCGGCGAGCCGCGACGCGTTCTCGACCATCCAGGCGGAGTCGCACGACCAGCAGAACGGCGTGACGTCCGAGACCACCTCCGACACCGGTGGCGGTGCGAACCTCAGCCACATCGCCAACGGCGACTGGGCCGTGTACCGGGGCGTGGACTTCGGCACCCGCACCGCCACCCAGTTCTCCGCGCGGGTCGCCAGCGGCGCGGCGGGCGGGGTGAGCGGCCTGGTGGAGATCCGCCTGGGCAGCCCCACCGGCGCCGTGCTGGGCAGCTTCGCCATCGCCGACACCGGCGGGTGGCAGAGCTGGCGCACCGTCCCGGCGAACATCACCGGCACGACCGGCCGCCACGACGTCTACCTCACGTTCACCAGCGGCCAGCCCGCCGACTTCGTGAACGTCAACTGGCTCACGTTCGGCCAGTAGCACCTCCGCCGCCGCATCCCGCCACGAGAAGGGAGAGGCACATGCACGTCCGAACACGCGGCTCGATCGGGGCGGCGGCGGTCGCCGTCGCGGTCGTCCTGATCGGCGCCGTGGTCGGCCTCCAGCCGGCCGGAGCGAACCACGTGGACCACAGCGGCCACCCCGGCGCGCCCGATGCGGCCCAGGCCGCGGCGATCCAGGCGCAGCCGGGGATCCTGGCCGGCTCGGAGTTCCGCGCGAACTGCCGGGCGAGCCACCGGGCCGGCAACGACCCGATCGTCTACCCCGGCCAGTCCGGTGTCTCGCACGTCCACGAGTTCTTCGGCAACCGGTCGACCAACGCGAGTTCCACCTACACCTCGCTGCGCGCGGCCGGCACGACGTGCGACCCGGTGGTCGACCTGTCCGCGTACTGGGTGCCGACCCTGTACAAGAACGGCCAGCCGGTCGCACCGGAGAGCGTGACCGTGTACTACCAGGGCATCCACGACATGCAGCGCGCCGTGGTGCCGCCCGCGAACCTGCGGTACGTCGTGGGCAACGCGAAGGCCACCAGCCCGGACCAGAACCCGTCCGCGCGGTGGTCGTGCACGACCCAGTCGCCGTCCAGCCGGGACTTCATGAACTGCCCGGCGGGCACCAAGCTGGAGACCTACCTGGACTTCCCGACCTGCTGGAACGGCCGGGACCTGGACAGCCCCAACCACAAGGACCACATCGTGTTCTGGAACGGGTCCTGCCCGGCCACGCACAACGTGGTCCTGCCGAGGCTGGAGTTCCTGATCACCTACCCGGTCAACGGCGGCGGGCTGTCGCTGGGCGGGACGGTGAACGGGGTGAACGTGACGACGGCCCCGGGCTACACGTTCCACGGCGACTTCATCAACGCGTGGGACCAGGGTGAGTTGGAACGGCGGGTGCGCGACTGCGTCAACGCCGGCCGCATCTGCGGGACCAACGGGAACCCGATCTAGTCCGCGTCATCGCACGACCCGGGTCCGACTGGTCCCGGTGCACCTCAGGGGCCGTGTCGAGTCCACAGTGGACTTGACACGGCCCTTGCGTCGCCGGGTGTGCCGCCGCACAGTGGGGTACGAGCCCGCGGAATTGTCGGTGCCGTAGGGCAAGCTGCACGCTGACCGATCTCGACCGCAGCGGAGGTGCCCGATGGTGAAGGCGAAGCAGAAGTCACTCTCCCCGGAGGACCTCGACCACCTGCGCGCGGAGCTCGCCGAGGGGCGCTCGCCGATGGTGTGGTTCACCACCGCCGCCGTCGGGGTGGAGGCCGGGCGGTCGGCCAAGGTGCTCGCGTTCACCGAGCCCGAGGAGGGCGACTTCATCCAGGTGCGGCCCACGGGGGCCAAGGACGAGTTGTCGTTCTCGCCCGGAGAGCTGACCCTGGAGAAGCCCGCCCCGCGCAAGAAGGCCCCGGCGAAGCCGACACCCGAGCCCGCCCAGGCCGCCCCGCCCGCCCCGATCGAGTACCCCTACGAACCGGAGCCCAGACCAGTGCCCGCCAAGACGACGCCCAAGCCCGCGCCCGAACCCAAGCCGGAGCCCAAACCCGCGACCCCGGCGCGGCCCGCCCGCAAGCAGGCCAAGCCGGCCGAGGTGACGGTCACCCTCACGTCCACGGCCGAGGGGGAGTGGACGGTCGACGTGCAGACCGGCACCCGGCGGGTGCTCAAGGCGGCGCCGGTCGCCGCGTCCGCGGTGGCGCAGGCGTCCAAGCTCCTGCCGCCCGAGGTCGAGGAAGCCGTCGAAGGGGTTCTGAGCGCCGCTCGGGAACGGCACATGGCGCGGGTCGAACAACTCCGCGCGGAGTTGGAAGCCGCTCAACGCGCATTGGACGAGCTGACCGGCTGAATTGACGTCACGTGGTGCGACATCCTGATGACAAATGTTCAGCGATCGGGTGATGGCACTTCCCCTGCCCGGCGGTAGGGCGCACCGTGGGCTCCGTCATACCTTGCGTGTGCTGGATGTCCGCGCGATCACGGGGAGGCCATGATGGCGGTAGAGATCACGACGGCCGAGCAGGCCCAGATGAGCGGTTGCGGCTGCTGCGGCGGCTGCACGGGTCCCGGCTGCGGCTGCTGCTCCAGCTGTTGATCGAAAGCCGGTGGTCGAAGAAAAGGGTCCCGCACCGGCCGGTGCGGGACCCCTTTTGTGCGATATTCGTATTGATAAGTGAAAAATCGATCAGGGCGGGCAGACGGTGCCGCTCGCGGGGACTTTCGCATTCACCAGGAAATCGTGCGCGGCGGCCGTGGCGCAGGTCGACTGCCCGAGCGCGCCGTGCCCGCTGCCCTGCCAGCCGACGAGCACCCCGGCGGGCAGCGACTGCGCCGCCCGCTCGCTGCCGCCCTGCGGCGTGACCGGGTCGTTGGCCGTGCTGATCACCAGCATCGGCGGCGCGCTGCCCAGCTTGGGCACCTTCACCGCCTGCGGCACCGGGAACGGACCGCACTCCAGCAGCCGGCGCGCGAACCACGACCCGAACAGCGGGTGCTTGGACCGCCAGTCCTCCGTCATCACCTTCACCCGCTCGGGCGGGATCCGGGTCGTCGTGTCGTTGCACGCGGTCACCAGCGCCGCGTCCAGCTGCGGCGGGTTGTCGTCGCGGTCCACGACCTGCCGCCGGACGAAGTCGGTCAGCGGCGCGGGGGCGCCGCCCTCGGCCGCCACGATCGCGTCCGCCAGCGCCGGCCACCGCGCCCGGTCGGCCAGGCCCGCGAGCACCGCCGACACCACCGTGCCCGCGGTCAGGTCGAGGTCGTTGCCGCGCAGCGGCCGGTCCCGCAGCTTCGCCACCAGCGCGGTGTACCGCTTCGTGGCGTCCGCGCCCAGCGGGCACCCGCGTGCCACGCAGTCCTTCTCGAACGCGCTGAACGCCGCCTCCGCCGCCACGGCCCGCGCCTCGGCCACGCCCGGCACGTCCAGCGTCGGGTCCGGCACGCCGTCGAGCACCATCCGGCCGATCCGGTCCGGCCAGCGGCTCGCGTACGTGGTCAGCACCTTCGAGCCGTCGCCGATGCCGATGGCGTTGAGCACGCCGACGCCCAGCGCCTCCCGCAGCTGCTCCAGGTCCGCCGACGCCCGCCACGAGTCGACGGCGGTGAGCTTGTTCTCCAGGTCCAGCACGCACTCGTGGCTGGCCCGGCCGACCCACTCCAGCATGTCGTCCTGGTCGGGGGAGTCCGGATCGGACTCGACGATCCCCGCCCGCGCCACCTCGGGCACGCACTGCACCGGGTCGGACTTGCCGGTGCCGCGCCGGTCCACGCCGATCAGGGTGAACGTGCCCAGCGTCTCCGGCGGCAGGGACGCGGCCAGCCGAGCCGCCTTCACCGTCCCCGGCTCACCGGTCGCGTCGCCCACCACGACCAGGGGAGTGCCGCCGGTGCCGACCCGCAGCAGCGCCAGCCCCAGGTTGCCCTTGCCGGGCCGGGCGGTGGCGTCGAGCCGCACGGTCAGCCGCGCGCACTCGTAGTTCCAGCCGCCCGCCGGGGCGGTGTCGCCCATGCGCAGCCTGGTGGACTCGGTGCACTGCGACCACGACAGCTGCGAGTCGTAGTTCTCCAGCGGCGGTACCTCGCGCGGGCCGGTGGGCTGCGCGCTCTCGGTGGACTGGGTGTCCCCGCGCACCGCGATGACCGGGCGCGTCGAGGGTCCCGCGCTGCACGCGGTCAGCGCGCTCAGGGCCACCAGGAACATGGCGGCGTGACGCCGACGCGGCACAGTGCGTCCCTCCCACTCTCTTCCAGTCGCTGGTGCAGAGCCTCACACAAAACCCGTGAGACTTCGGTGAGCGGGCCGGGTGAGAATGGCCGGCGTGGTCATGGTGAACATCGAAGGCATCCCCGAGCGCCGGTTCTCCCCGTCGGGACCGCTCGCCGCCGCGGCGAGGGCGTTCGGCGCCATCCCGCCACCCGCCCTGGTGCTGCTGGGCGTGGTGAGCGTCCAGGTCGGCGCGGCGGTGGCGAAGCAGCTGTTCACGATGACCGGCGCGGCGGGCACGGTCACGCTGCGCCTGGTGTTCGCGGCGGTGGTGCTGGCGCTGGTGTGGCGTCCGTCGTTCCGGATGGACAAGCGGACGCTGCTGGTGGTCGCGGGCCTGGGCGCGGTGCTGGGCGTGATGAACCTGACCTTCTACCAGTCCATCGAACGCATCCCGCTGGGCGCGGCGGTCACCATCGAGTTCCTCGGCCCGCTGGCGGTGGCCGTGCTGGGCTCGCGACGCTGGCTGGACGGCCTGTGGGCCCTGCTGGCCGCGACCGGCGTGGTCCTGCTGACCGGGGTGGACGGCGGCCTGGACCTGGTCGGCGTGCTGTTCGCGCTGGCCGCGGGCGCGTGCTGGGCGGGGTACATCCTGCTGACGGCGTCGCTGGGCAGCCGCACGTCGGACGGCAAGGGGCTGGCGCTGGCGATGGTCTTCGGCGCGCTGGTCGCGTTGCCGTTCGGTGTGGCGGACGCGGGGACGGCCCTGCTGGACCCGGTGGTGCTGGTCGCGGGTGCGGCGGTGGCTTTGCTGTCGTCGGTGGTGCCTTATTCGCTGGAGCTGGAGGCGCTGCGGCGGATTCCTCCGCGGGTGTTCGGGATCTTGATGAGCTTGGAGCCGGCGGTGGCCGCGGTGGCCGGGCTGCTCGTGCTGGGGGAGGAACTCGGGCTCGCGCAGTGGGTGGCTGTGGTGTGCGTGGTTCTCGCCTCGGTGGGCGCTACCCGGAGTGCGCGACCAGAAGCCTAGAAAGCGACCCCGCGGGCGGTGCGGTGGGCGGTTAGGCTCGGGGCGTGGTGCGGAGTGCGGCTTCTACGGTTGAGGCCTATCTGGACGAGTTGCCCGCTGAGCGGCGGGAGGTGGTCGCTGCCGTGCGGGCGGTGGTGCTCGCCAACCTGCCCGAAGGGTACGAAGAGGGCATGGCGTGGGGCATGATCACCTACTCCGTGCCCCTGCGGCGGTCCGGCAAGACCTACAACGGGCAGCCGCTCGGGTACGTCGCCCTGGCCTCCCAGAAGAACTACCTCTCGCTCTACCTCATGGGCGTCTACGGGCACCGGGAGGACGAGTTCCGGGCCGCGTTCGAGGCGACCGGGCGGAAGTTGGACATGGGGCGCAGTTGCGTTCGGTTCCGGAAGCTCGACGACCTGCCGTTGGACGTGATCGGGCGGGAGGTCGCCCGGCAGTCGGTCGACGAGTTCCTCGCCCAGGTGCGGGCCGTGCGCGGCGAGTGAGTCACTGCCTCCCGGTCTCCTCCTTGACGATCTCCTCCCGGCCCAGGTGGCCGTCCACCAGCTCGCGGCCCCGCGCCTCGAACACCTCCGCGTAGAGCGCCGAGTACTTCTCGCACACCGCCCCGACGTCCCCGCCGGCCGCGACCTCGATCCGGAACTGGTCGCGCAGGCGGCGCATGTTGTTGACGTCCGCCCGCCGCTTCTGGCTGTGCAGGTAGGGCTTGAAGGTCACGTTGAGACCGCCCACGACGGCCGCGAGCAGCAGCAACGTCTTGCCGAGCGGCGTTTCCGAGGACGTGAACCCCACCGCCAGCACGGCCGGGACGAACACCAGGATGATCGTGTAGAACACGCCCACGGTCCGGTGCACCAGCCGCCACCGGGTCAGGAGCCGGACGTCGTGGACCATCCGGTCGTCGATTTCCTGGACCAGAGCTTCGACAGTCGTAGCCACGATGGGCAACGGTAGCGAGGTGATCCAGGCCGTGTGCGGGTTTCAGGCCGGGCGGACCTCGCCGCGCAGGACCGACTCGACGTCGTAGCGGGCCGGTTGGTCCAACTGGTCGTAGCGGCAGGACTCCGGGTCGCGGTCCGGGCGCCAGCGGCGGAACTGGCCGTTGTGGCGCAGCCGGACCGGTTCCGCGCCCTCGGTCTGGGAGTAGGCGATCTCCAGCACGCGTTCCGGGCGCAGGGGCACCCAGTCCGCCTGCTTGCTGCGCCACCGGTTGATCTCGCCGGGCAGGCGGCGGCCGTCGGGTTCCACCAGCCACGGGTGGTCCTCGGTGGTGATCAGCGGGGACAGCTCCTGGGCCAGCGCCCGGCGTTCGGCGGCCTTGAAGGAACCCACCACGCCCACGTGGTTGAGGACGCCGTTGTCGTCGTGCAGGCCCAGCAGGAGCGAGCCGACGGCGGTGCCGGGTTCGGTGTCCTTGTGCCAGCGCAGGCCGGCGACCACGCAGTCGGCGGTGCGGGCGTGCTTGACCTTGACCAGCGTGCGCTTGCCCGGCGTGTACGGGCCGGCGGCGGGCTTGCCGATGACCCCGTCCAGGCCCGCGCCCTCGAACAGGTCGAACCACTGGCGGGCCAGGTCGGCGTCGTCGGTCGACGGGGTCAGGTAGAGCGAGTCGCCGGGGGTGATCAGCTCTTCCAGACGGGCGCGGCGCTCGGTGGTGGGGCGGTCCAGCAGGAGGTCGTCGGCCAGGGCCAGGAGGTCGAAGGCCACGAAGACGGCCGGGGTCTGGGCGGAGAGCAGCTTGATGCGGCTCTCGGCGGGGTGGATGCGCTCGGACAGCGCGTCGAAGTCGAGCTTGTCGTCCTTGGCGACCACCAGCTCGCCGTCCACGACGACCCGCTCGGGCAGGGTGCGCAGCAGCGCGGCCACGGCCTCGGGGAAGTACCGGTTGAGCGGCTTGCCGCTGCGCGACTGGAGGACGACCTCGTCGCCGTCGCGGAACACCAGGCAGCGGTAACCGTCCCACTTGGGTTCGAACACCCAGCCCTCGCCCGCCGGGATCTCGTCCACGGCGTTGGCCAGCATGGGCTGCACGGGCGGGTTCAGCGGAAGGGCCACGCGGCCATCCTGCCTGGTGGGGCCGGTCGGCGCACGCCGTTCGCCGATGACCGGGCGCGGCGCGTGCCGGTCGGGGCCGGCGGGCGTGGCGCACGCCGTTCGCCGATCACCCGACGCGGCGCACGCCGGTCAGGGGCCGGCGGGCGTGGCGCACGCGGTTCGCCGATCACCCGACGCGGCGCACGCCGGTCGCCGATCACCGGACGCGGCGCTTGGCGCGGGCGGCGAGGTCGAGGCGGACGGCGGCGGGCAGCGCGGGCAGGCCCAGGGCGTCGCGGGCGCGGGTCAGGACGCCGTCGAGGTCCTGCCAGACGCGGCGCACGTCCGCGCCCTGGCGCAGGGTCAGGCTGACCCGCAGGGCGGGATCGCCGATCACCTTCACGCGAGCGGCGGCGACCCCGGTGACCTGCAAGGCGTCGGTGGCCACGGCCTGGGCGAGGGCGTCGGAGGTGACCGTCAGGCCGTCTTCCAGGTACAGGTCCGGGTGGCGTTCCGGGGTCAGCGCCCGCCACGCCCAGCGCAGGCCCACCACGACGGCGAGGACGCCCAGGACCAGCGCGCCGATCCGCACCCACAGCAGGTAGGGGCGCAGCAGGTCGAGGTCCGGCAGCGGACGGTCGACCCGGAGCAGGTTGAGGGCCAGCGCACCGCCCCCGACCAGCAGCGCGAGGCCGCCGAGGAGGGTCGCGCAGACGCGTTCGGTGCGGTAGGAGCGGGTGATCACGGCGTGTCCTCGGCGGCGCGTTCTTTGAGCGGGCGGTCCTGGAACGGGCGGTCCTTGGGGGAGTGGACGACGACCGACACCTTCGGGTGATGGGGCAGGGGCAGGTTCGTCACGGCCTCCCGCGCCACCGCCAGCAGCCGGGGCCGCAGCGTGGCCTCGTCGTGCAGCCCGCTCGTGGCGCGGACGTGCACGCGCCGCTTCGAGGCGGTCACGGACGCGCTGGTCACGCCGTCCTCCGCGCGCACCCGGTTCCCGACCACCCGGGCCAGCGCGGTGGGCGTGGTGACGACCACGACGCCGTCGGCGGGGGAGTGCAGGCGCACGAACTTCCGCCGCGCGAACGCCGCCAGCACCAGCAGCAGCACGCCCGCGGTGACGGTGAGCAGGGCGACCGCCCGGACCCGCTCGTCGGTCCACCGCAGACCGGCCACCCGGGACCACGGCACCAGGTGACCGCGCCCGGACCAGTGCCACGCGACCTCGGCCACCAGCACGGCCCCGGCGGCGGCCACCGCCAGGCCCAGGAACGGGGACAGCACCCGCAACAGCACGCGCACGGCTCACTCCACTCGCGGTCGGGGCTGGGACACCAGCGCGGACACCGTCACGTCGACCCCGCGCACCCGGTAGCCGGTGATCCGCTGGACCTCCTCGGTGACCACGCGGCGCACCTCGGACGCCGCCACCCGCACCGGCACGGCGTAGGGCAGCGGCAGCCGCACGGCCACGTCGACGGTGCTGCCCTCCCCGGTCACCTTCACCGACGCACCACGACCGGCCGCCCGCGCCGCCACCTTGCGCACCACGGACGGGTGAATCTCCAGCGTCCCGCGGTCGTTCACCGGTCCCGGCCCCGCCCGCGGCCGAACAGGTCGTTGAGGTCGAGTTGCCCGTCCAGCACGCGGCCGGCGACGAGCCCGATGACGCCCACGGCGAGCGTCACCAGGAACGCGGTGAAGCCGTTCGTGGCGGCCAGGCCGAGCACGAGGCCCGCGAGCAGTCCGGTCTGGGTTGCGTTCATGCGAGTGCTCCCACGTCAGTGCTCCTAGTCCAGGACGCGCCGGGGTCGACGCGTGAACAGCCGGGTCCACCACGTCCGCCGCACGACGACCACCGGCGCGTCGAACCGGCTGCCGGTGCCGTCGCGCCGCGCGGCGCGCAGTTCGGCGAGCCCGCGCGCGAAGTGCTCGGGGTCGCCGCCCACGTCGGGGTGGTGCTGCCGGATGAAGGCGCGGATGTCCGCGCGAGTCGTCACAGGTCCTCCGCACGGTGGTCGGGTTCGGGTTCGGGGTCGGCGGGGTCGGCGAGGTCGGCCACGGTGATGTCCACGGGCGCGGGGCCGGCGACCTCCCGGACGGTGGCGCGCAACTCGGCGACCACCTCGGGGATCGGGCGGCCTGAGCGGAGCACGACCGACACCGCCGTCCGCTCGGCCAGCCGCACCCCGTCCACGCGACGGCCGGGCAGGTAGGAGGCGAAGCCGCCGTGCAGCCGCGCCACGGAGGGGTGGGCGAGCACCGCGGCTGACACGCGTTCGGCGGGCTCCGCGGGGTGCGGGCGTTCGGCGCGCTCCACGGGTTGGGCGGGTTCTGCGGGTTCCACGGCTCACTCCACCCGGGATTGGGCCTGCTCGCCGTCGCCGTTCTCGTCGGGCAGGTGGATGTCGTTCACCGCGATGTTGACCTCGATGACCTCCAGGCCGGTGATCCGCTCGACGCTGGTGATCACGTTGCGCCGCACCGCCCGCGCGAGGTCCACGATCCCGGCCCCGTACTCGACGACGATGTCCAGGTCGATCGCGGCCTGCTTCTCGCCGACCTCCACGGTCACGCCGGTCGTGGTCGCCGTCCCCGCGCCCGGGATGCGCTCGATCAACGCCCCGAACGCGCGCTGCACCCCGCCGCCCAGCGCGTACACGCCGGAGATCTCCCGCGCGGCGATGCCCGCCACCTTCTGCACCACCGAGGACGCGATGGTGGTCTTGCCCTGCGCCGTGTCGTCGGCGAGGCGGGCGGGCACGCCGTCCGGTTTCGCGGCCGTGTTCCGGTCAGCCATGTCGGTCCTTTCCGCATTCCGCTGTGCACTGGTTCGGATGCGGAGCGTGGCCGGGTCCTCACGGCGATGTGACGCGCATCACTTCCGGTGGTAGCGGAGGAGCAGGGCGCTCTCGTAGCGCAGGATCGACGCCAACCGCAGGTCACGCGGCGCCTCGGGCAGCGGACCGGTGGCGATGCGGCCCGCGTCCCCGGCGGCCAGCAGCGGCGCGTAGGTGATGCACAGCGTGTCCACGAGGTCCGCCGCGATCAGCCCGCCGAACAGCGTCGGCCCGCCCTCGCAGTCCACCCGCCGCAGCCCGCGGTCGTCCAGCGCCTTGAGCGCCCGCACCAGGTCCACCCGGTCGTCGCCCGCGATCACGACGTCCGCGCCCGCCTCGGTCAGCGCCTTGCGCCGGTCCGCCGGAGCCGCCGCCGTGGTGATCAGGATCGGGGGCACGGAGGTGTTCACCACCAGCGGGGACGTGGGCGTGATCGAGCAGTTCGCGGTCACCACGGCGATCGGCGGCACCTCCGCCAGGCCCAGCCGGGCCCGCCGCTCGCGCCGCACCTCGCCCGCCTTGACCCCCTGGTAGCCCTCGACCAGGGCGGTGCCCGCGCCGACCAGCACCACGTCGGCCAGGTCGCGGCCCAGCGCGAAGACCTTCTTGTCCGCCGGGTTGCCCAGGCCGCCGGACCGGCCCGACACCGACACCGCGCCGTCCAGGCTGGAGACGAAGTTGACCTGCACCCACGGCCGGTCCAGGTCCGGCGGGTAGTCGTAGAGCCGTTCCAGGTCGGCGTCGGTCAGCTCTGTGGTGGTGGTCTCAGCGGCGGGTGGCGGCCACAACATCTGCACGTCCCCATCCCAGCACGCCGTTACGCTGCGGGCATGTCTGCCCCGCGCCTGTCCGACCGCGAGCCCCACGTCGAGGCGGACGAACTGGTCGGGGCGATGGTCCCGCCGCCCCGCTTCGACGGGGTCCGCTTCGCCACCTACCTGCCCAACCCGGACGAGCCCAGCCAGGCCGCCGCGGTGCAGGCGTGCCGCGCGTTCGCCGAGCGTGTGTCGGAGGGCGGCGGCAAGGGCTGGTTCGGCTCGCTGTTCCGGCGCTCGGCGGAGGAGGGCAAGCCCGGCCTGTACCTGGACGGCGGGTTCGGCGTCGGCAAGACCCACCTGCTGGCCTCGCTGTGGCACGCCGTGCCCGGCCCGAAGGCCTACGGGACGTTCGTCGAGGTGACCAACCTGGTCGGCGCGCTCGGGTTCACCGAGACCGTGGCCCGGCTGTCCGGGCACAAGCTGCTGGCCATCGACGAGTTCGAGCTGGACGACCCCGGCGACACCATGCTGGTCACCCGGCTGATCAAGGAGCTGACGGCGGCCGGCGTGGCGGTCGCGGCGACCTCCAACACGCTGCCGGACAAGCTGGGCGAGGGCCGGTTCGCGGCGGCGGACTTCCTGCGCGAGATCCAGTCCCTGTCGGCGAAGTTCACCGTGGTGCGCGTGGACGGCCCCGACTACCGGCACCGCGGCCTGCCCGACGCGCCCGACCCGATGTCGGACGACGAGCTGGTCGCCAAGGCCGAGAGCACCCCCGGCGCGACCCTGGACGACTTCGGCGCGCTGTGCGCCCGGCTCGCGCAGCTGCACCCGTCCCGGTACGGGCGCCTGCTGGACGGGGTGTCGGCCGTGTTCCTGCGCGGCGTCCACCCGGCGCCGGACCAGGCCGTGGCGCTGCGGCTGGTGGCCTTCGGGGACCGGCTCTACGACCGGGACATCCCGGTCGCGGTGTCCGGCGAGGCGCTGTCGGAGCTGTTCACGGAGGACATGCTGCGCGGCGGTTACCGCAAGAAGTACCTCCGCGCGGTGTCCCGCCTGGTAGCCCTTTCGCGCTAGTTTTGCCCGGTAGGCGCCGGGTATCCCAGCGGGCGTGATGAGCGATGCGGAACGCCGGACTCTGCGCGAGATAGAGCACAGACTGTCGGCGGACGCCCCCGACCTGGCCGGCGTGCTGGCCTCGGGTCGTCCGCGCCGCATGACCTGTGCCCACGTGCTGGCCGCGGTCTTCGCGGCCCTGGGGGTGTTGCTGATGGTGCTGGCGGCGCTGGGTCCCGCGCTCGCGTCGTTCGGCTGTGCTTCCCTGGCCCTGCTGATGCGCGGCTACACCTGGAGGTAGGAAACCCGTTCGCCTCGCGGTGGGGTGACGGGCGACCATGCCCCGCGTGGGATTCCTCGACGCGAACGGGCTCGCCTACCGCCTGCCGGACGGCCGCGAGCTGTTCCGCGACGTGTCGTTCAAGGTCGGCGCGAACGCGGTGGTGGCACTGGTCGGCGCGAACGGCGTCGGCAAGACGACCTTGCTGCGGATCCTGTCCGGCGAGCTGACCCCGGCCGAGGGTTCCGTGCGCGTGCAGGGCGGGCTGGGCGTGATGCCGCAGTTCGTCGGATCCGTGCGCCACTCGTCGACCGTCCGCGACCTGCTGCTCGCCGCGTCACCCCGACCGCTGCGGGACGCGGCCTCCGAGCTGGACGCCGTCGAACTGGCCCTCATGGAGACCGACGACGAACCCACCCAACTGCGCTACGCGGCGGCGCTGGCGGAGTGGGGCGAGGCCGGCGGCTACGACGCCGAGGTGCTGTGGGACACCGTGACCGTCGCGGCGCTGGGCGTGCCGTTCGACCGGGCGCGCTTCCGCGAGGTGCGGACGCTGTCCGGTGGCGAGCAGAAGCGGCTGGTCCTGGAGGCGCTGCTGCGCGGCCCGGAACAGGTGCTCCTGCTCGACGAGCCGGACAACTACCTGGACGTGCCCGGCAAGCGCTGGCTGGAACAGCGCCTGGTCGAGACCGGCAAGGCGGTGCTGCTGGTCAGCCACGACCGCGAGCTGCTCAACATCGCCGCCACCCACGTCGTGACGGTGGAGGCCCACAGCGCCTGGACACACGTCGGCTCGTTCGGCACCTGGCACGCGGCAAGGTCGGCCCGCATCGACCGCCTGGAGGAACAACACCGCCGCTGGGACGAGGAGCACGCGCGGCTCAAGGAGTTGGTGCGCACCCTCCAGGTGCAGGCCAAGATCAGCGAGGTCATGGCCGCGAAGTACCGCGCCATGAAGACCAGGCTGGCCAAGTTCGAGGAGGCCGGACCGCCCCCTGAACTCCCGTCGGACGAGAAGGTCGCCCCTCGCCTGCGCGGCGGCCGAACCGGCGTGCGGGCGATCACGTGCGCGGACCTGGAACTGTCCGGCCTGATGAAGCCGTTCGACGCCGAGGTGTTCTTCGGCGACCGCGTCGCGGTCCTGGGCTCGAACGGGTCGGGCAAGAGCCACTTCCTGCGCCTGCTCGGCGGTTCCGAGGTGGCGCACACCGGCGCGTGGAAACTCGGCGCCCGGGTCGTGCCCGGCTTGTTCGCACAGACCCACCAGCACCCCGAGTGGATCGGCCGAACCCTCGTGGACATCCTGTGGCACGGCTCCGACGGCCGCGCCGGCCGCGATCGGGGCGCGGCGATGGCGACGCTCAACCGGTACGGGTTGGCACGGTCGGGTGATCAGCGGTTCGAGACGTTGTCGGGTGGGCAGCAGGCACGTTTCCAGGTGCTGCTGCTGGAACTCTCGGGCGCGACTCTCCTGCTGCTCGACGAGCCGACCGACAACCTGGACCTGAACTCGGCGGAGGCCCTCCAGTCGGCGCTGGCCGAGTTCACGGGCACGGTGGTGGCGGTGACGCACGACCGGTGGTTCGCGAGGTCTTTCGACCGGTTCCTGCTGTTCCGGTCGGACGGCGAGGTGGTCGAGGTCCCCGAACCCGTGTGGGACGAGGAGCGCGTCCGCCGAGCACGGTAGGGCCGGGGCTCGTCGCGGGGGCACATGTGAAACGTGTTGGACGCTCGCACAGTTTTTCCCGCAGAAACCTCGCCGGCGTCCAACACAAAAACACCCGCAGCCCTACCTCCCCACCCCACACCGCCCCTGCCGCCCCCGCCGCCGCGCTGCGCCAACCCCTCGCTGAGCAGCTCTGCCGTGCCGGGTCGGCTGCGTGCCAGGTCGGTGTGTCGGGCCGGGTGTGTGCCGGATCAGGTCCGCGCCGGCGTCAGATGATCGTTTCCGCGAGGGCCTTCGCGGCTCGCCCCGGATGTGTCCCCGGGTTGGCCGCGCCCGTCGCCAGGACGCCCTCCACCAGCAGGTGCAGTTGGTCCGCGGCGGTGGCGGGGTTGGGGTGGGCGAGGCGGTCGAGTTCCTTGCGCAGCAACGCGTGCAGGCGGGCGCGGTAGGTCCTGGTTACCTCGTGGGCCGGGTGGTCTGGGGTCAGGGAGAGGTCGGCGGCCAGGTAGCGGCAGCCTCGGAAGGTCGGGGTCGCGACCACCCTGTCCAGTTCGTCGAAGATCGCCAGCAGGCGGGTTCGGGGGTCGTCGCCGGCGTGGTCCATCGTGGTGGCGTACTTGGTCAGGTCTTCCTCGGCGGTGCGTCGCAGGACTTCCGCGATCAGGCCGTCCTTGCCGCCGAAGTGCTCGTACAGCGAACGGCGGGCCACGTTGGCGGCCTTTCGTTCTACTTTTGGGGGTTGCGGTGCGGGACACGGCGGCAGTGGTCGAGCGGTTCAACCGGGCGTTCGTCGAGCGGGACGCGGGGTTGCTCGTCGACCTGGTCGGGGAGGGGTGCGTGATGGAGGCGGTGTCGCCGGCGCCGGACGGGGAGCGGGTCGTCGGGCGGGAGGAGTGCCTGCGGTGGTGGGGTGTGCTCATCGAGGACCCCGCGGTGCGGTTCACGCCCGAGGACGTCCAGGTCGCAGGGGAGCGGGCGACGATCCGGTGGCACTACGCGTTCGACGGCGGGTCCATGCGCGGAGTGAACCTGATGCTTGTGCGGGACGGGCTGATCGTCGAGGCGCTCGGCTACGGGAAGGTCCCCGCCTGATGCGCGCCTACCGCCTGGAGGCCGGTGAGCTGGTGCTGCGGGAGCGGGAGGTCGGCGAGCCGGGTCGGGGGCAGGTGCTCGTGGAGGTGCGGGCTCTTCGCTGAACTACCGGGAACTGATGGTCCAGCGCGGCACGTACCCGTTGCCGGTCAAGGACGACCTGGTGCCGAACGCGGACGGTGCGGGTGTGGTCGTCGCGGTCGGGGACGGGGTGGCGGAGTGGGCGGTCGGTGACCGGGTCGCGGCGGCGGTGTTCCCGTTGTGGCAGCACGGGCCGTTCGGGCACGAGCACCTGCCGCAGTTGGGCGGGTCGCTGGACGGGATACTCGCCGAACGGGTCGTGCTCGAGGCGAGTGGCCTGGTGAGCGTGCCCGATCACCTCTCGTTCGAGGAGGCGGCCACGTTGCCGTGCGCGGCGCTGACCGAGTGGAACGCCCTCGACGGGGTGCGGCCGGGGCAGACGGTGGTCACGCGCGGGTCCGGGGTGTGTCGCTGTTCGCGGTGCAGTTCGGGAAGTTGCTCGGCGCGCGGGTGGTCGCCACGACCCGCGGTCCGGCGAAGGCCGCGCGGCCGGTGGGGCGGACCGGGTGTTCGGGTTCGAGGAGGCGGCCGAGGCATACCGGTACTACGCCAAGGGCGACGCGTTCGGGAAAGTTGTCATCTTGATGGGGTAGTAAGCGCGGCGTGGACGTCTACTGCGAGCGCCTGTCCGACGGGTTCTGGGCCGAGCCGCTCAACGCCGTCAGCAACGTGGCCTTCCTCGTCGCCGCCCTGCTGCTGTGGGTCCGGCACCGGCCTCGGCCGCGCAGCCTGCGGGCGTTGCCGGTGTTGCTCGCGCTGGTCGGGCTGGGGAGCCTGACCTTCCACACCTTCGCCACGCCCGCCACGAGCACGTTGGACGTCGGGTTCATCGCGGTGTACGTGCTCTGGTACCTCGTGTGCTTCGCGCACTGGTTCCTGGGCGTTCGGTGGCGCTGGGCGTGGGTCGCGGTGCCCGCGTTCGTGGTGCTCGCGGTGGTGACGGGGCCGGTCGCGGGGCTGTTGCCGCGCGGGTCGGGGGCCTATGTCGCGCCCTGGCTGGCGCTCGTGATCCTGACCGTGGTGGCGGCGGTGCGCGGGCAGCGGTGGCGGGAGCTGGCCTGGGCGGCCGGGGTGTTCGTCGTGTCGCTGACCCTGCGGACGCTCGACGAGCCCCTGTGCGGGGTCTGGCCTAGCGGCACGCACTACTTCTGGCACCTGCTCAACGCCGTCGTGCTCTACCTGGTGGCGGTGGGGATCACGCGGCAGGTCACTCCACCAGTGCGGGCAGCCGACCGGACTTGACCGCCTTGGCCAGGTCCTCGTGGTCGGCGGCGGTCTGGTCGGCGTAGTCGAAGGCGTAGCGGGCGAAGGCGTCGTCCAGGTACTCGCCGTTCGCGCAGTAGCCGGCCAGCAGTCGCGGGTCGACCGAGCGGGAGTGGGCGCGGGCCAGCAGGGCTCCGGCGAAGCGGCCGTAGTCGTCGAGGTCGTCGCGCTTGAGGGTGGTCGCGTCGATCTCGCCCTTGCGGTTGCGGAACTGGCGGACGATGAAGTGCCGGTCGCCGATGGTGGTCCAGCCGAGGAGGATGTCGCTCTCCGCCTGGACCAGCCGGGCGCCGTGCACGATCCGCTTGCCCTCGTGCTTGGCCTCGGGCACGTCCAGGAAGGGCGCGAGCGCCGACGGGCGGGCCTCCTTGACCTGGAGCACCAGGGCCTCGTTCCCGTTGCCGTGCAACAGGACCAGGTAGTTGCGCAGGCCGACGCTGCCGGTGCCGACGACGCGGAAGGCCACGTCCGACACGCCGTAGCGCATGATCAGGTTGTACCGGGACTCGCGCAGGGTGTCCACGTAGGACGGTAGTGCCGCGACCACAGCTTCCGCCTCGGCGTCGGGGATGCGGGTCAGCACGGGCGGGTCGGCGATGAACCGCCAGTGCTCGCCCTCCCGCCGGGTCCACTTCGCGGCCACCTTCGCGCTGGTGTTCTTGCGCGCCTTGGACGCGGCCTTGGCGAACTCGTCCAGCAGGTCGTCGGCCTTGGTCTTGGACAGCACCGACTCGTCGCCCAGCGCCGACCACGACTCCAGGAACGGGATCTCCGCCAGGTGCCGCACCGCGCCCCGGTAGGAGCGCACGGCGTCGGTGGCGGCGTCGCGGCAGCCCTTGTCCGACACCCCGCCCTCGCGGCCGGCCAGCACCAGCGAGGTCACCAGCCGCTTGAGGTCCCACTCCCACGGACCGGGCAGGGTCTCGTCGAAGTCGTTGATGTCCATGACGATCCGGCCCTCCGGCGTGCCGTACAGGCCGAAGTTGGCGGCGTGCGCGTCACCGCACAGCTGGGCCTCCAGACCGCTGCGCGCGCCGACGGCGAGGTCGCCCGCCATCAGGCCCGCGCTGCCCCGGAAGAACGCGAACGGCGAGACCAGCATCCGCCCGATGCGCAGCGGCACCAGGTCGGGTCGCCGGCCCTCGTTGGAGGCCTCGATGAACTCGACCACGGACGGGCGGTCGGGGGCGAGCGCGGCCTTCCGGTGCGCGTCGTGGCTCACGGTGTCCCGCAGCGCACGACCCTGCGCCAGGACCTCTTCGGGCTCGGTCCAACGCCCCAACGCGACCGCCGCCGCGGCCCGCCTCTGCTCACCCATAACCGCAATATCGCACGCGGAACCGCATTGATACGGTCTGTTTCCGCACGTGGTCGCGCGGAAACAGACCGTGACGTCAGCGGCCCAAGACCGACGCGATCGCGTCGATGCCCCGGTCCAGGTCCTCGCGCGTGATCACCAGCGGGGGAGCGACGCGCAGGGTGGTGTCCTGGGTCTCCTTGCACAGCACGCCCAGCCCCGCCAGCGCCTCGGACGCCTCGCGACCCCGCGGGCCGCCCGGCGCGATCTCCACGCCCGCCCACAGCCCGCGCCCGCGCACCTCGGCCACCCCGCGGCCGACCAGTTCGCCCAGCCGCGCGTGCAGGTGCGCGCCCAGCTCGCGCGAGCGCTCCTGGAACTCGCCGGTCGCCAGCAGCCGCACCACGGCCCGCCCCACCGCGCAGGCCAGCGGGTTGCCGCCGAAGGTGGACCCGTGCTCGCCCGGCCGCAGCACGCCCAGCACCGCGCGGCTGCCCACCACGGCCGACACCGGCATGATCCCGCCGCCCAGCGCCTTGCCCAGCGTGTACAGGTCGGCGCGGACGCCCTCGTGGTCCAGCGCGAACAGCTCGCCGGTGCGGCCCAGGCCGGACTGGATCTCGTCGGCGATCAGCAGCACGTCGCGTTCGTCACACAGCCGCCGGATGCCCGCGAGGTACCCGGCGGGCGGCACGACCACGCCCGCCTCGCCCTGGATGGGCTCGATGAGCACGGCGGCCGTGCGGTCGGTGATCGCGTCCCGGACGGCGTCCAGGTCGCCGAACTTCACGACCTTGAACCCGGGCGTGAACGGGCCGAAGTCGGCGCGCGCGGTCTCGTCGGTGGAGAAGGAGACGATGGTGGTGGTGCGGCCGTGGAAGTTCGAGCCGGCCACGACGATCTCCGCCGTGCCCTCCGGCACGCCCTTCACCCGGTACGCCCACTTGCGGGCCACCTTGATCGCGGACTCGACGGCCTCGGCGCCGGAGTTCATCGCGAGCACCATCTCGGTGCCGGTCAGCTCGGCCAGCTCGCGGCAGAACGGGCCGAACTGGTCGTGGTGGAACGCGCGGCTGGTCAGCGTGACGCGCCCGAGCTGCTCGACCGCGGCGGCCACCAGGTCCGGGTGGCGGTGCCCGAAGTTCAGGGACGAGTACCCGGACAGGAAGTCCAGGTAGCGGCGTCCCTCGACGTCGGTGACCCAGGCGCCCTCGCCGTGGGAGATCACGACCGGCAGCGGGTGGTAGTTGTGCGTGCTCCACTGCTCGTCGAGCGCGATGAACTGCCCAGTGGTGGGAACGGCGATGGCGGTCATGTCACCAGGCTAAGGGCCTTGCGCCAGCGATTTCATCCGGGGAGTGTTGCGTCTTCGCTAACTTCGTTGCGCGTTTGACGTAGAATGCGGCGATCTGTTGCGCAGCGCGCGGAGCGAAGATCGCCCGGCTACCCTCCGACGATGGCCAAGAAGTCGGCGCAGGTCCAGTCGATTCGCGACGCCTTCCGCGTGGTGCCCGGCGAGTTCGACCTGGCGAAGGTCGACCCGGCCGGCACGCCGGTCGGTCCGCGCGACAAGGCCGCCGCCGCGGTGGACGTGGTCGAGGTCGGCAGGCGGCTCGACGAGCTCCAGGAAGCGCTCTACGCCGAGGGTTCCGCCGGTGGCCGGCGGCGCGTGCTGCTGGTGCTCCAGGGCCTGGACACCTCGGGCAAGGGCGGCACGATCCGGCACGTCGCGGGCCTGGTCAACCCGCAGGGCCTGCACATCGCGTCGTTCAAGAAGCCGACGCGGGCCGAGCTGCGGCACGACTTCCTGTGGCGGATCCGGCGGCAGGTGCCCGAGCCGGGGCGCATCGGCGTGTTCGACCGCTCGCACTACGAGGACGTGCTGGTCGCCCGGGTGGACAAGCTGGTGCCCGCGGCCGAGTGGCGCAAGCGGTACGAGCTGATCAACGCCTTCGAGGCGGAGCTGGCCGAGGGTGGTGTGACGGTCGTCAAGTGCTTCCTGCACATCTCGCCCGAGCGGCAGAAGGAGCGGCTGATCGCGCGGCTGGAGGACCCGCTCAAGCGGTGGAAGTACAACCCGCACGACATCGCCGTGCGCGCGAAGTTCTCGCAGTACCTGCTGGCCTACCAGGACGCGCTGACCAAGTGCGCCACGCCCGCCGGGCCGTGGTTCGCCATCCCGTCGGACCGCAAGTGGTACCGGAACTGGGCGGTGGCGCGGATCCTGCTGGAGACGCTGCAAGAGGTGGCCCCGGTGTACCCGGAGCCCTCGTACGATCCCCTCGTCGAGTTGGCACGCCTCCGGGAGGCCGACCCGTTGCGCTAGACGCAATCTTCGTTGCGCCTATTGCCCTGTCGTAGTGGTCTAGGCCACTGTGGAACCGCCGCGGGCACGGGCGAGCGGAGGTCGGGCGTGGCGGTGGACAGGCGGCGGTTCCTGGGGGCCGTGGGCGTGGGAGCGGGGTTGCTGATGACCGAGGGTGTCGCCGAGGCGCGCGGGGAGGTCCGGGTCTACCTGGGCACCTACACCACCTGGACGGGCGGCGGCGCCGGCCTCGGGGTGGGCGCGTACGACCCGGCCACCGGGCGGCTGCGGTCCACCGGCGTGGTCGGGGACGTGCCCAACCCGTCGTTCGCGATCACCGCGGGCCGGCGGGTGTACGCGGTCAACGAGCAGTCCGCGGGCTCGGTGACCGCGATCGAGGTGCGCGACGGCGTGCCGGAGGTGCTCAACACGCAGAGCACCGGCGGCGCAGACCCGTGCCACCTGGTCCTGCACCGGGGGCACGTGCTGTCGGCCAACTACAGCTCCGGCAGCGTGTCGGTGCACCCGGTGCGGCGGGACGGCAGCCTGGGCACGCGCACGGACCTGGTGCGGCACAAGGGTTCCGGGCCGGACCCGAGCCGCCAGGAGGGTCCGCACGCGCACCAGGTGCTGCCCGACCCGTCCGGCGAGTTCGTGTTCGCGGTGGACCTGGGCGCGGACGCGGTCTTCGGCTACCGGCTCTCCCCGCAGGGACGGCTGACCCGGGTGTCCACCTCTCGCCTGCACCCCGGCGCCGGCCCCCGGCACCTCGCCTTTCACCCGAACGGGCGGTTCGCGTACGTGGCGAACGAGCTGGATTCCACGATCGTGGTGGCGTCCTACGCGCGCGGTGAGCTGACCCCCGGGCAGAAGCTGAGCACCCTGCCGGCCGATGCCCCGACCACCCCGCGCAACTACCCGGCCGAGGTGCTGGTGTCGGCGGACGGCCGGTTCGTCTACCTGTCCAACCGGGGGCACGACAGCGTGGCCGTGTTCGCGGTGGAGCGCGACGGCGCGCAGCTGCGGCTGGTGGAGGCGGTGCCGGTGGGCGGCGAGTACCCGCGGCACCTGGCGCTGGACCCGGCCGGGCGGTTCCTGCTGGCGGCCAACCAGAACTCCCACGCGGTGACCACGTTCGCGGTGGACCGGGAGTCGGGTCGGCTGCGGCTGACGAGCACGTTCCCGGCACCCGTTCCGGTGTGTGTCGCCTTCTAGGGTCTACTTCGGCCCGTTCGACCGTCCACAGTGGTACGCCGGAGGGATGAACCTCTTGGCAGCAGTGCTGTTGACGGCGTTGGTCCCCGCGCCCGCCGCGCCGGAGTACGTCGCCCTGGGCGACTCCTACGCGGCGGGCGTCGGCACCGACCGCGAGTCCTGCGGGCGCTCGGACCGCGCCTATCCGGTGCTGTTCGCGCAGGGCCGCTACGAGCTGGACTTCAAGGCGTGCTCCGGCGCGACGACGGCGGACGTCGAGCGGCAGGCCGGGGTGTTGTCGTCGGCGACGCAGCTGGTGACCCTCACCGTCGGCGGCAACGACGCGCAGTTCACCGAGGTCATGACCACGTGCCTGCTGTCGGACGAGCGGACGTGCGGCGAACGCGTGGCGAAGGCGGAGCGGTTCATCCGGAACGAGCTTCCGGGCCGCTTGGACCGCTTGTTCGGCGGGCTGCGGTCGCGGACGAACGCCCAGGTGGTCGTGCTGGGGTACCCGAGGCTGTTCGAGCAGTCCGACCCGTGCTCGTTCAACGCGGCCAAGCGCACCGCCGTCAACCGCGCTTCCGACGCGCTGGCCGAGGTGCTGGGCGACCGTGCCGAGTCGTTCGGCTACACGTTCGTGGACGTGCGCGACCCGTTCGAGGGTCACGGCGCGTGCGGCGCCGCCCCGTGGGTCAACGACCTGACCTACCCGATCACGTCGTCCTACCACGCCAACGCCGCCGGCCACCGCGACGGCTATCTCCCGGCCTTGACGGAGGCGACTCGGTAAGTTCATACTTACCGTTCGTGGGGACTTACGGAGCACTCGCGGCGCTGGGCGACCCGACCCGGCGGCTGATCTTCGAGCGCCTCACCGCCGGTCCGCTGGCCGTCGGTGAGTTGGCGGCGCAGTTGCCGGTGAGCAGGCCGGCCGTCTCGCAGCACCTCAAGGTGCTCAAGGAGGCGCGGCTGGTGCGGGACGAGGCCGTGGGCACGCGGCGCGTCTACCGGGTCGACCCGGCGGGTGTGCGCGAGTTGCGCGACTACTTCGACGACATCTGGGCACAGGCGCTCGCCGCGTTCGCGCGCGCCGTGGAGGAGGAGACATGACCGAGGTACGCCGTTCCGTCACGGTCGCGGCCACACCGGACCGCGCGTTCGAGGTGTTCGTGGCGAAGTTCGGCGACTGGTGGCCGTTGGCCAGCCACCACATCGGCACGGCCGACGCGGCCACCGCCGTGATCGAGCCCTTCGAGGGCGGCCGGTGGTTCGAGCGCGGTGTGGACGGTGTCGAGTGCGACTGGGGCGCGGTCCTGGCCTACGACCCGCCGGCCCGCCTGCTGCTGTCCTGGCACCTGGACGGCCGGTGGTCCTACGACCCCGACCCGAGCCGCGCGAGCGAGGTCGAACTGACCTTCGAACCCTCCGGCGCCACCACGGTGGTCACCCTCGTCCACCGCCACTTCGACCGCCACGCCCCCGACGGCGACCACATCGCCGAGCGGGTCGCCGGCGAGGGCGGGTGGGGCGGCCTGCTCGAGCGGTACGCGTTGGTCGTCTGACCCCGACCCTGGGCCGATCGACGTAACGGCACCTCCTCGGCGCGCGACGAACGGGCATCACAGGTCCACCGGCCGAGGAGGTCCGCCGTGACCACACCGCCGAAGCCGACCAGAACGCGCCCGTCGATCACGATCGACCTGCCCGCCGGTTGGTTCTTCAAGGAGAGCTACACCCTGCTCGAACCCACGGGTCGGGCGAACGTCATCGTCTCCAGCGAACCGCTCGACCCCGCCATCACCGCACGCGAGTACGCCGAGACCCAGGGCGGGTTGCTGGCGGGGGAGTTCCCGGGCTACGAGCCACTGGGCGACATCCAGCCCTGGCGGGTCCGGGGCGTGGCGGAGGCCTGGCTGCGGGAGTTCTCCTGGCGGCCGGAGGGCTCCGACCCGGTGTGCCAGATCCAGGCCTACACCGTCCGGCGGGGCCGGGGCTTCACCGCCACCGCGACCACGACCCGGGCGGAGATGT
This sequence comes from Saccharothrix sp. CCNWYY140, assembly GCF_037401995.1. NCBI lineage: Bacteria > Bacillati > Actinomycetota > Actinomycetes > Pseudonocardiales > Pseudonocardiaceae > Saccharothrix > Saccharothrix sp. CCNWYY140. Next base: position 216,938 of record NZ_JBBEGC010000001.1, on the reverse strand, counting down.
GGGACCACCGGCGCGTGCTCACCGACGTGCTGCGCTCGATCGCGGTCGACCCGGGCGCGGCCGACGCGATGGCGGCGACACAGCCGGCCGCCGACGCGGTGACCTCGACGGATCGCCCGGCCGCCGGGGCGGAGTTGTCGAGATGAGCACGCACCCGTCGGACGACGTGCCGATTGAGGACCTGGTGGCCGAGGCGCGTCGCTTGGCGCACCAAGGGGTGAAGTCGTCGGCGCTCGACCTGTTCGACCACGTGCTGGCGCGGGATCCCGACCACCCGCTCGCCCTGGCCTACGTCGCCGCGTTGACGGAGGACGTGGACGAGGCGGGCGAGTACTACCGGCGGGCGGACGAGGTCGACGGCCTGTCCCCGGGCGCCTACGTGACCTGGGCCGACCGGCTCCTGGCCGCGCGACCGCCGAGGCGGTCGGAGGCGGTCGACGCGGTCGGCCGCCTCTGCGCCCGGTACCCCGCCGACGCCGACGTGCTGTCCCGCGCCGCGGTCCTCATGGTGCGGGCCGGGGCGTTGGACGCCGCCGAGGCGGTCGTGCGGAGCGTGCCCCGCGACGACGTCGAGCGCCGCCAGGACACGACGTACCGGTTGGTGTGGGTGGCCGCGGCCCTGCTGTCGGAAGGCGGCCCGTGGCACGGGCGCTATCGCGAGAAGCGGCTGGAGATCGCCGAGTTCACCGACCGCGACCACCCGAAGACGGTGTTGGAAGCCGCTCGCCTGGCGCTGCGCGAGGGGGCGACCGGCTACGTGGACCGACTGCTCGAGGGCCTCGCCGACGTGCCCGCCGAGCTGAAGCAGCCGACGGCCGAGCTGCGGGCCGCGGTCCGGTACGACCGCGAGGAGTACCACGAGGTGCTGGAGCTGCTCGACCCGTGGCTGCCGAAGGCCGCTCCGTGGACGCGGCTCGTCCACGCCGCCGCGCTGCACCACATCGGCAGGCTGGACACGGCGGAAGCGCGGTTCACCGACCTGCTGGACGAACTGCGCGCGGGCTCGCCCGACGCGGACACCGGGCCGACGCGGGAGATCAAGGTCCAGGCGTTCCTGTCGCGGGCCGCCGTGCGGTACGACCGCGGCCACTTCCGCGGCTACTGGTGGGACCTCCAAGAGGTGGCGAAGACCGACCCGACCGACCTGCCGACGACCACGCGGGCCGCGATCGTCGTCTGCCGGTGCGCGCTCGACCGCACCGCGGGCCAGGCCGCCCTCCGCGACCTGGCCGCGCTCGTCGACGCCCCCGACCTGAGCGACGAGGAGCGGCGGCGCATCAGGATCGGCCACGCGGAGATGGCGCTCTCCCTGGCCGCGCGCGGCGAGGGCACGCTCTCCGGCGCGGAGAACGCCGCACGCGAGGTCGTGGCACAGCTGTGGCGGCCCGACACGCCACCTCCGGAGCACGCGGACTCGACCTGCCGGCGCCAGGCCGCGTACGCGGCGCTCCTGGTCGACGACGACGTGGCGGCGACGACCATCCTCGCCGGCGTCGCGGAGTCCGACCACACCTGGCGGGAGACCCTGCTGCGGGCGATCCTCGACCTGCGCGCCGCCCGTCCCGAGCACGCGCTCAAGCTCCTCGCGCCGGTGCTGGTGAACCGCCGCCACGACCTCGACCGCCGCTGCCTGCACGTCCAGGCCGAACTGGCCGCGGGACGGGTCGAGGCCGCCCGCCGCGACGCCGAGTCCCTCACCCGCTTCGCCCCCGGCCACACCACCGCCCACCTGCTGCACGCCGAGGCGCTGCTGGTCGGGGCGGAGCACGGCGACGACTACCCGCGCCTGGTCGAGGCGGCCACGGCGTACGCGGAGGTGCTGCGGCTGGACCGGGACCTCGACGACTTCCTGGCGACCGGCCGGGACCCGGGACCGGCCGTCGCCTCGGCGGGCCTGCCGGCCGACGTGCGCCTGCACGTGGCGCGCCAGAACGCGATCGCGGCGATCAACGCCACCTCGGCGCTGGTCAAGGCGAAGCTGCCGGTGGACCGGGTCGTGTACCGGGGTGGCCTGGCGGCCATCCGGTTGCTCCGCCGCACGGAGAGCCGCGAGGCCGCCCGGTACGCGCGGATGCTCCGCCGGCTGCGGTGGCGGCGGCCGTTGCGTCGCGGCGCGCGGACGGCGTTGGTGGTGGTGGGACTGGTCCTGCTGGTCTTGACGCTGCCCCTGGGCCGGTTCGCCGTCCTGTCGGGTTCGCCCGTCGACCGCACTCTGGGCACCGCGCTGGGGTTGCTCGCGATCTTCTGGCCCCACGTCCAGCGGTTCACCGTGGCCGGGGTCGGCCTCGAACGCATGCCGCCCACGCCGGAACCGGTGGCGGTCGGCACGGACCTGCCCAGGCGGGTGCGGGCCGTGGCGCAGCTGTCCGGTCGCCTGGTCCCCGCGGAGCTCCCGAAGGCCCGGAGCGCCGGTCGCGCGGGCTTCGAGGCGTTGGGGTAGCCGGCCGCGCGCAACTGGTTGGCGGGGGCGTGGGGCGAGCGGCCATGATGCCTCGCGTGAACTCCACCAACGGGCTGCGGAGAGTCGCGGCCACGCGTTATGTCACGCCCTTCCGGGAAGGCGGGTCGTTGCCGGGGCTGGTCGAGGCCGACGACCTCGGGATGTACGTCCTCAAGTTCCGCGGTGCGGGGCAGGGGGTCAAGGCGTTGATCGCCGAGATCGTCGTGGGGGAGTTGGCGCGCCGGCTGGGGTTCCGGGTGCCCGAGATCGTGCTGGTGGAGCTGGACCCCGAGTTGGGGCGCGCCGAGCCGGACCAGGAGGTGCAGGAGCTGCTCAAGGCCAGCGGCGGGCTGAACCTCGGGCTGGACTACCTGCCGGGCTCGTTCGACTACAACCCGGTCGTGCGGGAGCCGAGCACCGAGACCGCCACGCGGCTGCTGTGGCTGGACGCCCTGACCCTCAACGTCGACCGGAGCTGGCGCAACCCGAACACCCTGCTCTGGCACCGCGAGCTGTGGCTGATCGACCACGGCGCCTCGCTGTACTTCCACCACTCCTGGCACCCCGACCGCTTCCCGGCGAAGACCTACCGGTTCGACGCGGCCGACCACCTGATGCTGCCCTTCGCCGGTCCGCTGGCCGACGTCGACGCGGAGCTGGGTGCCAGGATCACGCCCGACCTGCTCGACGAGGTGCTGGCGCTGGTCCCGGACGAGTGGTTGGCCCAGGACGAGGCCTTCGGCGCCGGGGGCCGCGCCGCCTACGCCGAGTTCTTCGCGACCCGCCTGGCCCAGCGCTCCTGGGTCGCCGACCTGGAGGCCGCCCGTGCCGCACGTGTTTGAGTACGCGCTGCTGCGCGCGGTGCCGAGGCAGGAACGCGGGGAGTTCCTCAACGTCGGCGTGCTGGTCTACTGCGCGCCCTTGAACTTCCTGGGCGCGCGCGTGCACGTGGACGAGCGGCGGTTGCGTGCGCTCGACCCGTTCCTGGACGTCGAACTCCTCAAGGCGAACCTGGACCACCTGGGCATCTCGTGCGACGGCGACCCCGTCGCCGGTCCCGTGTCGAAGACCACTCCCGGACAGCGGTTCCGGTGGCTGATCGCGCCTCGCAGCACGATCATCCAGACCTCACCGGCGCACACGGGCCTGACCGACGACCCGGAGGGCGAGCTGGACCGCCTGCTGCGTGCGCTGGTGCTGCCCCCGGAGCACTAGGGTGGCAACCTCTCGACGTATGCCGCGTCTTTAGCTGCAAGCAGTAGCCAACACACGGGATCGGGGTCGCTGAACATGAGCGCCGGCTACCAGCACGGTTACCAGCAACGCGCCGGGTATCGGCCGGTGCCCAAGCGGCGCAAGCCGAGGGTCGGTCGGATCATCGCGGTGGTCCTGGTCGTGCTCCTGGCCTTCGCGGTCGGCTTGTGGGTGTACGTCGACTCGTCGTTGCGCCGCATCGACGCCCTGCCGGAGTACGAAGGACGTCCCGCCGACACGCCCGGCACCAACTGGCTGCTGGTCGGCTCGGACGCCCGCGACGGGCTGTCCGAGGAGCAGAAGTCCGAACTGTCCACAGGGGACGCGGGCGGGCGGCGCACCGACACCATCATGTTGCTGCACATCCCCGAGGGCTCGGGGAAGGCGACGCTGGTGAGCATCCCCCGGGACTCCTATGTGGACATCCCGGGCAACGGCAAGAACAAGGTCAACGCGGCCTTCGCGTTCGGCGGCGCGCCGTTGCTGGTGCAGACCGTCGAAGGGGCGACCGGCGTCCGGGTGGACCACTACATGGAGATCGGCTTCGGCGGCTTCGCGGGCATCGTGGACGCCGTCGGCGGGGTCGAGATGTGCATCAAGGAGCCCATGCAGGACCCGCTGGCGGGCCTGGACCTCCAGCCGGGGTGCCAGGAGCTGAACGGCGCCCAAGCGCTGGGCTTCGTGCGGACCCGGGCGTTCGCGACGGCGGACCTCCAGCGCGTGCAGAACCAGCGGGAGTTCCTGTCGGCGCTGTCGGCCGAGGCGACCAGCGTCGGGACGCTGATCAACCCGTTCAAGGCGTTCCCGCTGCTGTTCGCGACCACCGACTCGATCTCCGTGGACGACGACGACCACCTGCACAACCTGGCCGGGATGGTGTTCGGCATGGGCGGTGGCGTGGACAACGTCACCGTGCCGATCGGCGGCACGCCCACGATGCCGGGCGTCGGGTCCGTGGTGCAGTGGGACCGGGAGAACGCGCTGCGCCTGTTCGGTGCGCTGGAGAAGGACCAGCCGGTGCCCGCGGACCTGCTGGAGCAGCCGAAGTAGCCCGTCGAACAGCGAGAAGGGGCGTCCAACGGCGGTGGCCGCGGGGCGCCCCTTCTTGGTGAACCGCGAGGCCGCCGTCGGCTTGTCGCGTCGCCTTTCCCGACGATCACGCTCTTCGATCGGCGGGAAACGCGGCGCGATGAGCCGACTACTGGGCGGCCGAGCCGCGCGACGGAGTCGCGCCATCCAACACAGCCGGCTCGACCTGTTCCGGCGCGGGAGCCTCGGGCGCGTCGGCGGCCAGGATGCTCTCGATGATCCCGTCGAACTCGCGCAGCAGGTCGTCGTATATCGGCGTGAGTGACACTTCGTGACCCCCAAAGTCTGGTTCATCCCCCGATAGGACCAACGCAGCCTACTCACGAGACCCCGCCCATTCCACGCGGTATCGACGAAGTGCGAGGCCGTGTCGCTAACTGGTGGCTAAACACACCCCGAACCCGCAGGTTGTGTGCGGGTGCGACATGGGCTCGGTGGCGTGCGACACCTAGCGTTTCCGGGCATGAACAGTGTCCCCGGTCACAGCGGGAGCGGCCCCGACCTCGCCGGACGCACCGCCCTGGTCACGGGCGCCGGGAGCGGTATCGGGCGGGCGTGTGCCGCGGTGCTGGTCGCGGCCGGTGCGAAGGTGCACCTGGTGGACCGCGACGAGGGTGTGCGCGGGGTCGCCGAGGAGCTCGGCGGCACGGCCCACGTCGTGGACCTCGCCGGGGACGACCCCGCGCGGCAGCTGCCCACCGAGGTCGACGTCCTGGTCAACAACGCGGGCCTCCAGCACGTGGCCCCGGTGCACGAGTTCCCGCCGGCCACGTTCGAGCTGCTCCAGCGGGTCATGGTGACCGCGCCCTTCCTCCTCGCCCGCCACGTCCTGCCGCACATGTACGCGCGGGGCTGGGGCCGGGTCGTCAACGTCTCCAGCGTGCACGGGCAGCGCGCCAGCGCGTTCAAGTCCGCCTACGTGGCCGCCAAGCACGGGCTGGAAGGCCTGAGCAAGGTCATCGCGCTGGAGGGCGCGGAGCACGGCGTCACCAGCAACTGCGTCAGTCCCGGCTACGTGCGCACGCCGCTGGTGGAGAACCAGATCGCCGACCAGGCCAGGGCGCACGGCGTGGACCGCGACCGCGTGGTCACCGACGTCCTGCTCACCAAGCACGCCATCAAGGAGCTCGTCGAGCCGGACGAGGTGGCCAACCTCGTGCACTGGCTGTGCGGCGACCACGCCGCCCACGTCACCGGCGCCACGTTCACCCTCGACGGCGGCTGGACCGCCCAGTAAGCCCCCGAAAACCCGGTAATGCACACTCCCCCAATGAAGTGGTGACCCGCCATGACCAACGCCGCCCCACCCAAGCCAGGTTTCGCCAAGGTCGTCATAGGAAGCCTGATCGGCACCACGATCGAGTGGTACGACTTCTTCCTCTACGGCTCGGCCGCCGCGATCGTGTTCAACAAGCTGTTCTTCCCCAACGCCGACCCGCTGACCGGCACGCTGCTCGCGTTCACCACCTACGCCATCGGCTTCCTCGCCCGTCCGCTGGGCGGCCTGGTGTTCGGCCACTTCGGCGACAAGGTGGGCCGCAAGAAGCTGCTCGTGCTCAGCCTGATGCTCATGGGCGGCGCGACCTTCGCGATGGGCCTGCTGCCCACGTACGCGGCGATCGGCGTCGGCGCGCCCCTGCTGCTGACGTTCCTGCGCCTGGTGCAGGGCTTCGCGCTGGGCGGCGAGTGGGGCGGCGCGGTGCTGATCGTGTCCGAGCACGGCAGCGCCGAGCGGCGCGGGTTCTGGGCGTCGTGGCCGCAGGCCGGTGTCCCGATGGGCAACCTGCTCGCCACGGCCGTGTTGGCGGTGCTGGCGGCGGTGCAGACCGACGAGGCGTTCCTGTCTTGGGGCTGGCGGGTGCCGTTCCTGCTCTCCGGCGTGCTGGTGCTGGTGGGCCTGTGGATCCGGCTGAGCGTGTCCGAGTCGCCGATCTTCCTGGAGGCGCAGGCGAAGGCGGAGAAGACGAAGGTCGCGGAGAAGCCGCCGATCGTGGGGGTGCTGCGCGACCACTGGCGCGAGGTGCTGGTCGCGATGGGCGCCCGCATGGCGGAGAACGTGTCCTACTACGTGATCACCGCGTTCATCCTGGTCTACATCACCTCCACGCTGGGCCTGCCACGTTCCACCGGCCTCAACGCGGTGCTCATCGCGTCGGGCGCGCACTTGATCACGATCCCGTTGTGGGGCGCGCTGTCGGACAAGATCGGCCGCCGCACCACGTACCTGATCGGCGCGGTCGGCATCGGCGCGTGGATGTTCCCGTTCTTCACGCTGCTGGACACCAAGTCGTTCTGGCCGATCGTGCTCGCGGTGACCGTCGGCCTGGTGCTGCACGGCGCGATGTACGGCCCGCAGGCGGCCTTCTTCTCCGAGCTGTTCGGCACGAAGGTGCGCTACTCGGGCGCGTCGGTCGGCTACCAGCTCGCGTCGATCGCGGCCGGCGCGGTGGCCCCGCTCATCGCCACGGCGTTGCTGCGGGACTTCAAGAGCTCGTTCCCGATCGTGCTGTACGTGCTGGCGATGTGCGTGATCACGGTGATCGCGGTCCTGGTCTCGCGGGAGACCAAGGGCACCTCGCTGGACCGGACCGACACCGAGCGCACCACGGTGTCAGCATGAGGGCATGACCGACCGGGCGGACGCGGTGGAGCACCTGCTGGAGCTGCTGGACCTGCTCGCGGAGGACGCGAGCAGCGAGCGGCTCGCGCGGGTGCTCCCCGCCGCGCGGGCGGCGGGCGTGGCCGACACCGACCTGGACCGGATCGGCCGGGCCACGCAGTGGGCGTTGAAGATCCGCCGCACGCTCACCGCGCACCGCCGCCGCGAGGCCGAGCTGGAGGCGTTGTTCGACACCGCCAGCGACCTCGCGGGCGTGCGCGACCCGGACGGCGTGCTGCGCTCGATCGTGCGCCGCGCCCGGCAGCTGCTGGGCGCGGACATCGCGTACCTGAGCATGAACGCGCCGGGCGAGAACAGCACGTACATGCGGGTCACCGATGGGTCGATCTCCCCGCTGTTCCAGCAGCTCAAGCTGGGCATGGGGGAGGGGCTGGGCGGGTTGGTGGCGCAGTCGGCGCAGCCGTACGTGACCGCGGACTACTCCACCGACGACCGGTTCAACCACACCACCACCATCGACACCGCGGTCCGCGACGAGGGCCTGGTGGCGATCCTGGGCGTGCCGCTGAAGCTGGGCAGCCGGGTCATCGGCGTGCTCTACGCGGCCAACCGCTCGCCCCGCCAGTTCCCGCCCGACGAGGTGGCGCTGCTGTCGTCGCTGGCCGACCACGCCGCCATCGCGCTGGACACCGCGCACCTGCTGGAGGAGACGCGGACGGCGGGCGAGACGATCCGCGCCCACAACGAGGCCATGCGCCGGGCCGAGGAGGCCCACGACCGCCTCACCGACCTCGTGCTGCGCGGCGCGGACGTGCCCGAGGTGGCGGCGGCCGTGGCCAAGGTGCTCGACGGCGGGATCGTCGTCCACGACCACGAGGGCGTCGAACTGGCCCGCATCGGCACCGCGCAAACGCTCGCGCCCCGCGCGGCGGTCAACGCCTCCCGAGCCTCGGGCCGGGCCATCCCGCAGGACGGCACGTGGGTGTGCGCGGTGCTGGCCGGGCGTGAGCTGCTGGGCAGCATCGCGTTGACCGACCGCCCCGACCTCGGCGACGCCGACCGGCGGCTGTTCGAGCGCGCCTCCGTGGTGACGGCGCTGCTGCTGCTGTTGCGCCGGACCGTCGCCGAGGCGGAGAACAAGGTGCGCGGCGAGCTGATCACGGACCTGCTGGGCGCTTCCGTCGACCCGGTGGCACTGAAGGCGCGGGCGCGGCGGGTCGGCGTGGACCTGGCCGCCGAACACGTGGTGCTGGTCGCCGACGGCCCCCGCGACCGCCTCCTGCCCGCCGCCGCGCACCTGGTGTCCTCGTCGCGGGGCTTGGCGGGCGTGCACGGCGACCACGTCGTGCTGGTGCTGCCCGGCACCGACCTGGCCGGCGCGGCGCGGGACGTCGCCCGGGTGCTCGGCAAGGCGGCCGGCCTGCCGGTGACGGTGGGGTCAGGTGGTCCGGCGCTCGGCCCGGCCGGGATCGCCGACGCGCACGCCGAGGCCGTGCGGTGCCTGCGTGCCCTGCTCGTGCTGGACCGGCGGGGGACCGGCGGGACGCTGGCGGACCTGGGTTTCGTGGGCGTGCTGCTGGGCGACCGGGCGGACGTGGCGGGGTACGTGCGCGCGACCCTGGGTCCGCTGCTGGACTACGACGCGAGCCGGGGCACCGAGCTGGTCCGGACGGTGACGGCGTACTTCGCGTGCGGCCAGAACCTGAGCCGCGCCAAGGACGAGCTGCACGTCCACGTGAACACGGTGGTGCAGCGGCTGGACCGGGTGGCCAGCCTGCTGGGCGAGGACTGGCAGTCGCCCGAGCGGGTGCTGGAGGTCCAGTTGGCGTTGCGGCTGTTGAAGATCACGGGCTGAGCCCGCTCGGCCGCCCCCAGTGCGGCCGAGCGGGCTCGGGGTTGTCAGGACAGGGCGCAGTCCGTCGCACTGACCACTGGCGGACGGGCGACGGTCGTCGAGGCGGGCGGCGGGGTGCCGCGCAGCCAGCCCTCCAGGGCCGCGAACGCCGTGCGGTGGCACGGGGTCAGCGGGCGCAGGCGGTCGGGGTAGGCGTCGAACAGGGCGTCCACGTGCGTGCCGCCCTCGATCCGGTAGTAGCGGAACAGGTGGCCCCGGCCGGCGTCCCGGATCATCTGCGCGTAGACGTCCGAGTCCTTCGAGATCGGCAGGAGCGTGTCGAGCGTGCCGTGCAGGGTGAGAAGGGGCTTGCCGATGCGGCCGGTCAGGGCGATGCGCGCGACCGCTCGCTGGGCCTGCGGCCGGGACGCGTAGTCGTAGTCCGCGTCGCACGCCGGGGTGCCGGACGCGCAGAACGGGGTGCCGGCCTCCGCGTCACCGTCCCAGGTCGGGTCGAGTTCCTCGCGGTAGATGCGCTGGGTCAGGTCCCAGTAGACGCGGTGGTGGAAGTCCCAGAGGAATTCGGACTCGGCCGGGAAGCCCGCCGCGATCACGGACGCCTTGTCCCCCTTGGGGTAGGCGGCCAGCGCGGGCGGCAGGAAGGTGAGCAGGTTCTGGTTGGACCACAGCGTGCCCTCCCAGTCGACGCCGCCGTCGTAGAGCCAGGGGAAGTTCTCCAGCTGCCAGCGGACCAGGTAGCCGCCGTTGGACAGGCCGGTGGCCAGCGTGCGGCTCGGCGGGCGGCAGTACCGTTGCGCCACAACGGCTTTCGCGGCGATCGTGAGCTGGGTGACGCGGCGGTTCCACTCCACGATCGCGTCACCGGGTCGGTCGCCGTCGCGGTAGAAGGCCACGCCGGTGTTGCCCTTGTCGGTGGCGGCGAAGGCGTAGCCGCGGGCCAGCACGAAGTCGCTGATCGCCCGGTCGTTGGCGTACTGCTCGCGCACGCCGGGCGAGCCGGCGACGACCAGGCCACCGTTCCAGTTCTTCGGCAGGCGGATGACGAACTGGGAGTCGTGCGCCCAGCCGTGGTTGGTGTTGGAGGTGGAGTCGTCGGGGAAGTAGCCGTCGACCTGCGTGCCCGCGACGGGCGTCGGCGCGGGCAGACCGGCGGGGGTGAGACCGGCCCAGTCGGCGGGGTCCGTGCGGCCACCCGCGGTGGACAGGTCGTCGAGGTGGGTCAGTTCCTGGTGGGCGGCACCGGGAACGCGCAGGGGACCACAGCCCTCGGGTGCGGAGAGGGCGGGTGTGGCCTGCGCCAACGTGGCGACAAGCGCTGCGACCAGCGGAACGGCGATGTTCACCCGTCGCACCGTAAGGCCGGCGCACGGACGCGGTAATGGTTCCCCGCACCATGCCGCTCCGGTTACGTGTGTCGGCGATAGCCACCCCAGGTGACCCCCGGCGGATGGATGCGGATGCACCGCGTCACCAGTGATCGACGGGTGCTGCATCACCGGTACGGGTCACGGCCAAGTGGTCGACGTTCTTGACACTTCTCGGGTTTGTGGTGGAGAGGGCGGGGAGGTGTTCAGATGGTTCGCCCGGCGGTGGCGACTTGAGTCGCACGATCGGGCTGTTTTCTCACCGGATCGGAGGGATAGCTGAGATGCCCCAGCGAAGTTCGCACTCCCAGGTGATTTACGTTCACCCGGCGTGAGGTGAACGCTTCCGGGGTGACTGAGCAACGGAGCTCTTTGCCCCTCGACCAGGAATCGGACCTGATCCGCCGCATCCAGAACCTGGCCCGCCGAGCCGAACGCACGGCGTTCAACCATTCGAACCTGGTCGGCCCGCCACCGTCCCAGGAACACCTGGACATCCTGGCGGAGATCCGCGCTCTCACCGAGCAGGCGGTAGCGGCGAGATTCGGCAGACGAACCACCCTGCCCCGCCAGGCAGACCCGGTCGAGGACAAGAACCTCCCCTTGCGCATCCACTGACGCCGCCGCGGGCCGGGGCCACCTCACCGCCCCCGGCCCGCCGCCCACCCGGCCCGCCGTCCGCGCTCCACACCGCTCCCGGACGCCCCGGAAACGCCGGACGCCCCGGAACGCCGAACGGCCCCCGCCGTCGCCGACAGGGGCCGTCCGCTCAAGCCTCGGCTCGCCACCTCGGCCTCGCCACCTCAGCGGCGGCGGACCAGTTTCACCAAGCCCTTGAAGGTCTCCTCCAAGCCCGACGAGAACGGGTTGTCGTTCACCAGGTAAGTCCACGTCGTGTTCGGCCGCTGCACCCCGGCCTCCGCAAGGTGCGCACCGTCCTCGTCGATCTTCACCTTCTTGAACGTCTCCTCCGCCTCGTCCCACGAGTCCGGCACGATCCGGTGGTACGCCGGGATGGCTTCGCGGTGGAACTCGTCCAGGGGGTTCTGGCGGGCCAGGGCGCGCAGGTGGATGCCCTCGCGCAGGTCGGTCAGGAACACCAGGTGGTCGCTCCACCGCTGGTCGAGGTGGTGCAGGGCGATCAGGCGGGCCGCCTTGACCAAGACCTCGTGGTCCAGGCCGGAGAGGTCTTCCGCGCGTTCGGGGTTGCGCTTGGACAGCTCCTCCCACGCCAGCTCGGTGGTCAGCAGCTTGTCCCGGAACTCCAGCACCAACGTCCGCTGGTGCTCGATCAGCTTGTTGTACCGCCACGTGTTGCGGTGGATCTCCAGCTGCACGCCCTCGGCCACGCGCTGCGCGTGCTCCACGGTGTGCAGGGTGCCGGCGTCCACGACCCGACCGTCCTCCTCGACCTCGGCGGGCTCGTCGTGGTCGGGCACGTACTGGGTCACCAGGTCGTCCTGCAACGACGAGAAGAACACCGACCCGCCCGGGTCGCCCTGGCGCCCCGCCCGGCCGCGCAGCTGGTCGTCCAGTCGCGACGACGAGTGCCGTCCGGTGCCGATCACGTACAGGCCGCCCAGTTCGGCGATCCGCTCCCGGTCGGTCGACTCGTGCCCGCCCAGGCGGATGTCGGTACCGCGGCCGGCCATCTGCGTGGACACCGTGATCCGCTCGAACGAACCCGCGTCCGCGATGATCGCGGCCTCCTCGGCGTCGTTCTTGGCGTTGAGGACGACGCACTCCAGCCCGGCCGCCTCCAGCTTGCGCGACAGCCGCTCGGACTCCGCCACGTCCAGCGTGCCCACGAGGATCGGCCGGCCGGTCTCGTGGACGGTCTTGATTTCCTCGACGATCGCGGCTTCCTTGAGCTCCAGCGTCGTGTACAGCCGGGGCGCCTCGTCCTCGCGGACGCACTCCACGTTCGACGGGATGACCAGCACTTCGAGCTTGTAGAAGTCGCGCAGCTGCTCGGCCACGGCCACCGCCGTGCCGGTCATGCCGCACACCGTCGGGTACCGCGACAGCAGCGCCTGCACGGTGACCGAGTCCAGCACCTCGCCGGCGTCCGTGGTGGCGACGGCCTCCTTGGCCTCCACCGCCGCCTGCAAGCCGTCCGGCCAGCGCTGGAGCTTCGCGATCCGGCCCCGGGTGTCGTTGATCAGGTGCACCTTGCCGTCGCGCACGATGTAGTCGACGTCCCGGTGCAGCAGCACCTGCGCGTGCAGGGCCACGTTGACCTTGGACAGCGTGGTCGACACGTGCTCGTCGGAGTACAGGTCGATGCCGCCCAGCGCCCGCTCGACCAGCTCGGAACCGGCGCCGGTCAGGTAGACGTTGCGCTCCTCGTCGTCCACCTCGAAGTGCAGGTCGCGGCGCAGCCGCTTCACCAGGTCGGCCAGCGCGGGGTCCACCGCGGGACCCGCCGTCGAACCGGCCAGCACCAGCGGCACACGGGCCTCGTCCACCAGCACCGAGTCGGCCTCGTCCACCAGCGCGACGCGCGGCGCGGGCACGATCCGGTCGGCCTCGTCCACCGCGAGCCGGTCGCGCAGCACGTCGAAGCCGATCTCCGACACCGACGCGTAGCAGACCTCGGCCTGGTAGGCGGCGCGGCGCTCCTCGGGCTTGCTCGACTGCGAGATCCACCCGACCGACACGCCGAGCAGGTCGTACAGCGGCCCCATCCACTCGGCGTCGCGCTGGGCGAGGTAGTCGTTCACCGAGACGACGTGCACCTGGTCGCCGCGCAACGCGAACCCGGCCGCCGCGATCGCACCGGAGAGCGTCTTGCCCTCACCGGTGGCCATCTCCACGACGTGCCCTTCGAGCAACCCGAGGGCGCCGAGGATCTGCACGTCGAACGGCCGCAGCCCCAGCGCCCGGTCCGCGGCCTCGCGCCCGAGCGCGACCACCTCGACCAGCTCCGGCCGCCCGAACGCGCCCTTCTCCCGCAGCTCGGCGGCCTTGGCGGTCAGCTCCTCGTCGCTGAGCGCACTCATCCGCTCGGCCAGCTCGTTCACCTCGTCGAGCAGCTTGCGGTACGGCGAGAGGTCGGCGGAGCCGGGCTTCTGCGCGAACCGACGCAGCTGCTGCTTGAACCGTCCCAGGAGAGTGGTCACGGCACGGCAACGTACGGCACGCGCCCAACGTTCCGCACGTCACCCGGTTGACTCTTCACTCACTCACCCCTCGGCTGACCACATCGGCACGATCCCCGCGCAGCGCGGTTCTTCGCGCGCGGAGCGCGCGGTAGGTGTCACCTACAAGTGGAGGGCCTCGGTTCCCCCACCGTATGGCCCGCCCGAAGGGCTACCGCAGATTCTCCGGGTGCAGCCGAATTTTTTGTGAGGAACGAGCAAAAAATTTAGCGGCACCCGGAGAATCTGTGGTTGGCTCCGCCGGGTCATGCGGTGGGGGAACCGACGCCCTTCACCCCCCATCGGTGGTTCGCCCGCCGGCAGGCGCTTTTAATCTCGAGAGCGCGAAGCGCGACGGCTTGAGAGCGCGCAGCGCGTCCCAAAGAGCGAAGCGCGTCTCACCACGTGTCGACGAACGGCCGCTTCTTGCTGGTCCGCTGCTCAGGCGCGTCCGCCAGTAGTTGCGTGCTCACCCAGCGTCGCGTCTCAGCTGGGTCGATGACGTCGTCGATCTCGAACGCCGAAGCCACGTTGAGAGCCTTCCCGTGCTCGTACGCGGCAGCCACCATCGCCTCGAACGCCTCCCGCCGCTGCGCCGGGTCCTCGATCCCGTCCAGCTCCCGCTTGAACCCCAGCTTCACCGCCCCCTCCAACCCCATCGGCCCGAACTCCCCGCTGGGCCACGACACCGCGAACCGGGGCACCTTCAAGCTCCCCGCCGCCATCGCCTGCGCGCCCAGCCCGTACGCCTTCCGCAGCACGACCAGCCCGAACGGCACGTCCAGGTTCGCGCCGCCGACCAGCATCCGGGTCAGGTGCCGCACGGTGGCCGTCTTCTCCGCCTGCGGGCCGACCATGAACCCCGGCGTGTCGCACAGGGACAGCACCGGCAGGTCGAACGCGTCGCACAGCTGCAAGAACCGCGCCGCCTTGTCCGCCGCGTCGGCGTCGATCGCGCCGCCCAGCACCGACGGGTCGTTGGCGATCAACCCGAGCGGCTTGCCCTCGACCCGGATCAGCGCGGTCACGATCCCGCGGCCGAACTCGCGCCGCAGCTCCAGCACCGACCACGTGTCGGCCAAGGTCTCCACGACGGTCCGCACGTCGTAGGCCCGCACCCGGTTCTCCGGCACCGCGTGCCGCAACAACCGCTGGTCAGGGGCCTCCCACGAGTCCACCGGGCCCTGGAAGTACGACAGGTACTTCTTGGCCACCGCGACCGCCTCCGCCTCGTCGGCCACGGCCACGTCCACCACCCCGTTGGGCACCTGCACGCTCATCGGCCCGACCTCCTCCGGCCGGAACACCCCCAACCCGCCGCCCTCGATCATGGCCGGCCCGCCCATACCAATCGTGGCGTCCCGCGTGGCGATCACGACGTCGCACGTCCCCAGCAAAACCGCATTCCCCGCGAAACACCGCCCGGACGCGATCCCGACCAGCGGCACCAGCCCCGACAGCCGAGCGAACAGGTGGAACGCCATGCAGTCCAGCCCGCTGACCATGCCGTGGTCGGTGTCGCCCGGCCGCCCGCCCCCGCCCTCGGCGAACAGCACCACCGGCAGCCGCTGCTCCTCGGCCAGGGCGAACATCCGGTCCTTCTTGGCGTGGTTGCGCAACCCCTGGGTGCCCGCCATCACCGCGTAGTCGTAGGACAGCGCCACGGCCCGCCGACCGTTGACCAGCCCCACCCCGGCGACCATGCCGTCCGCGGGCGTCCGCTCCACCAGCTCGTCCAACGACCGCCGCCTCCGCTGCGCCGCGATCGCCAGCCCGCCGTACTCGACGAAGTCCGTGCACAGGTCGGCGATGTTCTCCCGAGCGGTCCGGTGACCCGAAGCGTGCCGCTTGGCCTCCGCTTCCGGCCGCGCGAAGTCGTGCCGAGCCATCGTCTCCGCCAAATCGGGCCGAACTTCATCCAGATCGACGTCCACGACCTTCTCTTCGACCGCGTCCGACCCGCCATCGGCCAACAACGCACCCTCGGCCACGGTCTCCCCGACCGACACCAGCACGCGACCGTCTCCGACCACCACGACGTGCTGCATCTTCATCGCCTCGACCACGACCGTGCCGTTCTCGACTGCCACCACGGTCCCCTGCACAGGCGCACGCGGCCCCCGGTCCTCACGCGGCAACTCGTCGACAAAGCCGGTGTGCGCCGACAACACGTCCGGGTGATCCAAGAGCCCCCGCAGGAACCCCAGGTTGGTCGACGCGCCCTCCACCTCGAACTCGCCCAGCGCCCGCCGGGCCCGCCGCAACGCCGTGTCCAGGTCGTCCCCGTGCACGACCACCTTCGCCAACAACGCGTCGAACCCGAGCCCGGCCCGGAACCCCGGGTACGCGTGGGTGTCCACGCGCACCCCCGGCCCGCTGGGCGGCGCGAACGTGGACAACCGCCCCGCCGACCCCAGGTTGACCCGCACCTGGACGGCCGCACCGCGAGCGACATGCGTCAGGTCCGGCTCGACCTCCGCCGCCAGCAGCAGCTGCGCCCGCACGAGGTCCAGCCCGGTCACTTCCTCCGTCACGGTGTGCTCGACTTGCAACCGCGGGTTGGCCTCCAGGAACACGAACCGCGAGGGCGTGACCAGGAACTCGACCGTGCCCAGCCCGGTGTACCGGACGGCCCGCGCGATGGCCGCCGCCGCCTCGTGCAGCTCGGCCCTCAAACCGCGATCGAGTCCCGGCGCCGGCGCGATCTCGACCAGCTTCTGGTGCCCGGACTGGAGGCTGCAATCGCGGTCGCCCAGCACGGTCGTGCCCACCAGCTGCACCTCGATGTGCCGGGCCGGGGTCAGCAGCTCCTCCACGTACACCGAGCCGTCGCCGAACGCGGCCAGCGCCTCGGCCCGGCACCGCTCGACGGCCGGCGTCAGGTCGCCCAACCGCCGCACCACCCGCATGCCCTTGCCGCCGCCCCCGGACACCGCCTTGACCATCACGGCCCCGTGCGCCTTGAAGAACTCCTCGAACCCGGACGTCGCCCCGGCCGGCACCGGCACCCCGACCTCGGTCGCCAGCGCACGGGCGCTGAGCTTGTCGCCGAGCAGCGCCAGCACCTCCGGCGGCGGCCCGACGAAGGTCAGCCCGGCCTCGGCGCACCGCCGCGCGAACTCGGCGTTCTCGGACAGGAACCCGTACCCGGGGTGCACGAACCGGCACCCCTCGGCGGCGTCCAGCAGCTGCTCGACGTCCAGGTACGACGAAGGCCCCTCGCCGCGCAGCCGGACGGCCCGGTCCGCGAGGCGGGCGTGGCCGGGGTCGTCGTCGGTGAACACGGCCGTGGTCCGCCACCCGAGGTCGGCGGCGGCCCGCAGGACCCGGACGGCGACCTCTCCCCGGTTGGCGACGAGCAGTGTGGACACCGCAACCTCCTGAGCGACCGCTTAGTATGTGACTGCCGTCGCATACTGGCACTTGCGCTTAGCGTTCGTCCAGAGCCAACCGATCCACCCAGTAAGGCGTCCTTGGGACAAAACGCTCCCCCAGGGACGCGAGCCGCACAGGTGTCAGGAGGACCCACCGTGGTGTTCAAGAGGATGTTGCGCGCGTTCGGAGTCGGCGGGCCGACCGTGGACACGGTGCTGACCAACCCGAACGTCCGTCCCGGCGAGGTGCTCACCGGCGAGGTGCGCATCGCGGGCGGCGACCACCCCGCCGACATCGACCACGTGAAGCTGTCGCTGGTCACCCGCGTCGAGGTGGAGAGCGGTGACAACGAGCACAACCGCAACGTCGAGTTCGCCCGCGTCGTCGTCGGCCAGCGCATCCAGGTCGGCCCCGGCCAGCACCTCGCGCTGCCGTTCCAGTTCCCCGTGCCGCTGGAGACCCCGCTGACCGTCGTGCACGGCCAGCACCTGCACGGCATGACGATGGGCCTGCGCACCGAGCTGGAGGTGCGCGGCGCCGTCGACCCCGGCGACCTCGACCCGGTCGCCGTGCACCCCATCCGCTCGCAGGAGCACGTGCTCAACGCGTTCGGCGCGCTGGGCTTCCGGTTCACCCGGGCCGACTCCGAGCAGGGCCGCATCCACGGCGTGCCGCAGCAGCTGCCGTTCTACCAGGAGATCGAGTTCCTGCCGCCGCAGCAGTTCCTGTCCAAGATCAGCCAGATCGAGCTGACCTTCGTCACCGACCCGCACCACCTGTACGTGGTGCTGGAGGCCGACCGCCGCGGCGGCCTGTTCCGGGCCGGCGGTGACTCTTTCGGGCACTTCGCCATGTCCCACGATGAGGTGATCCGCACGGACTGGGCGGCCGTCCTCCACCAGTGGATGGACCAGGTGGCCGGCAGGCGCGGAAGCCACGGTCACGGCGTGCACGGGGGCCACTACCCGGGTCACCACGGGGGTCACCACGGCGGGGGAATCGGGGCCGGCGGGATCGTCGCCGGTGCTGCGGCCGGCGTGTTCGGTGGGATGATTGTCGGCGAGGCCCTCGACGAGGTCGGGGACTTCTTCGAAGGCGACTAACCCCGCAGGAGGCATCGTGGGCATCGGCGGTGTGATCAGCGCTCTGATCGTGGGTCTCATCATCGGGTTCCTCGGCAAGCTCGTCGCTCCCGGCAAGCAGAACATCCCCATCTGGCTGACCCTCGTGGTCGGCATCGTGGCGGCGTTCCTGGGCACGTTCGTCGCCCGCGCGCTGGGCGTCGAGGACACCCCCGGCATCGACTGGATCGAGATCATCGTTCAGGTGGTGCTCGCCGCCGTGGGCGTCAGCCTGGCCGCGGGCTTCTACGGCAAGAAACAAGTCCACTGAGGACTGCCCCGAAGGGCCTTCCGGCGCGAACCGGGAGGCCCTTCGGCGTGTTCAGGCGCCGAGCATCCGCAGGACCAAGTCCGCGTAGAGGGTGCCGATCGACTCCGGTGTGCGGCGACCGCCGGGTTGGTACCACCGGGCCACGTCGATGCACAGCGACAACACCGCCAAGGTCGCCCCGCGCACGTCCGGCACCTTGAAGGCCCCCGCCGCGACCCCGTCCTCGACCATCTCGCGCACGGTCGACTCGATCTCCCGGCGCAGCTCCACCACCTCGGCGTGGTGCTCGGGCTTCAACGCCGTCAGCTCGTACTGCACGACCCGGGCCGTCAGGTGGAACTCCGCGTGCCACGACGAGAAGGCCTTGACCGCCGCCGCCATCCGGGCCACCGGCTCGGTCTCGGTGACGCCCGTCAGCATCTCCAGCGCCCGGCGGTGGCCGATGCGGGAGATCTGGAACAGCAGGTCCTCTTTGGACCGGTAGTGGATGTAGACCGCGGCCGGGCTCATGCCGGCCTGCGCGGCGATGTCCCGCGTGGTCGTGGCGTGGTAGCCGCGGCCGGCGAAGGCGGCAGCCGCGGCGATGAGCATCCGCCGGGCCGCCGGAGGTGTGACGTCGCGCCACGTGTGCTCCAGCAGCTCGAACTCCTGAGCGGCGGTCGTCATTCCATCCTCCTTGACAAGGACCGACAGCGTACCGCAGGCTAAGCACACGCTTAGGGCCTAAGCAACCGCTTAGTATGTGGAGGGAACGTGCAGCGCACCCTGTTCGAGGACGACCACCACGCCTTCCGGGAGACCGCGCGCGCGTTCGTCGACCGGACCGTGCGACCCAACTACGAGAAGTACGTCGAGCAGCGGCACATCGACCGCGAGCTGTGGTTGGAGGCCGGTCGCCAGGGGCTCCTGGGCCTGGAGATCCCCGAGGAGTACGGCGGCAGCGGCGCGAACGACTACCGCTTCAACACCGTCCTCGGCGAGGAGCTGTGCAAGGTCAGCGCGGGCGTGGCCAGCTGCCTGGGCATCCACGGCGACGTCGTCGCGCCCTACCTGGTGGACCTGTGCACCGAGGAGCAGAAGCAGCGCTGGCTGCCCCGGTTCTGCTCCGGCGAGCTGACCACCGGCATCGGCATGACCGAGCCCTCCGGCGGCTCCGACCTGGCCGCCCTGCGCAGCACCGCCGTGCGCGACGGGTCGGACTGGGTCCTCAACGGCTCCAAGACGTTCATCACCAACGGCTTCTCCGCCGACATGGTCGTGGTGGCCGCGCGCACCAGCCCGGAGAAGAAGTCCAAGGGCATCACGCTGTTCGCCGTCGAGACCGGCATGAAGGGCTTTGAGCGCGGGCGCAAGCTGGACAAGGTCGGCCAGCCCGAGTCCGACACCGCCGAGCTGTTCTTCGAGGACGTCCGCCTGCCCGCCGAGAACGTCATCGGCGAGGTCGATCGCGGCTTCATCTACATGATGGAACGCCTGCCGCAGGAGCGCCTGGGCGGCGCGATCTCGAACCTGGCGCACGCCAAGCAGATCCTGCTGGAGACGATCGAGTACGCCAAGGAGCGCAAGGCGTTCGGGCAGTCCATCGGCTCGTTCCAGCACAACAAGTTCCTGCTCGCCGAGCTGGTCACCAAGATCGACGTGACCCAGGCGTTCCTGGACCAGTGCACCCTCGCGCACACCAAGCGCGAGCTGAGCGCCGTGGACGCGGCGAAGGCCAAGTACTGGAGTGCGGACATCCAGAACGAGGTCCTCGACGCCTGCGTGCAGCTGCACGGCGGCTACGGCTACATGACCGAGTACCGCGTGGCCCGCGCCTGGATGGACGCCCGGGTGACCAAGATCTGGGCCGGTTCCAACGAGATCATGAAGGAACTCATCGGCCGCGACCTCGGCCTGTAATTCCCGGTCACCAGTTCCCGCAAGGAGAAGCCATGCCCGAGGCTGTCGTCGTAGCCACCTCGCGCTCCCCGATCGGCCGGGCCCGCAAGGGTTCCCTGGTCGACCTGCGCCCGGACGACCTGGCCGCCCAGGTCATCCGGGCGGCCCTGGACCAGGTCCCCGTGCTGGACCCGGCCACGATCACCGACCTGCACCTGGGGTGCGCCGAACCGCAGGACGAGCACGGCCAGAACGTGGCCCGCCGCATCGCCGTCCAGCTCGGCCTGGACACCGTGCCGGGCACGACGGTCAACCGGTTCTGCGCGTCCTCCGTGCAGACCGCCCGGATGGCCTTCCACGCCATCAAGGCGGGGGAGGGGCACGCGTTCATCAGCGCCGGCGTCGAGTGCGTTTCCCGTTACCGACACGGTGATCCGCACTTCAACCCGCTGTTCGCGGAAGCTCAGAAGCGCACTGTCGAGACCGCCGAGCACAACACCCCGTGGACCGATCCCCGTCTCGACGGGGAACTCCCGGACTACTACATCTCGATGGGCCAGACCGCCGAGAACGTGGCCACCCACCTCGGCATCTCCCGCCGCGAGCAGGACGAGTTCGGCGTGCGCTCGCAGAACCTGGCCGAGAAGGCCATCGCGGACGGCTTCTTCGCCCGCGAGATCACCCCGGTCACCCTGCCCGACGGCACGGTCGTCAGCACCGACGACGGCCCGCGCGCCGGCGTGACGCTGGAAGCGGTGCAGGCGCTCACGCCGTCGTTCCGTCCACAAGGGACGGTCACGCCGGGCAACTGCTGCCCCCTCAACGACGGCGCGGCGGCGGTCGTGATCATGAGCGACACCCGCGCCCGCGAGCTGGGTCTGACCCCGTTGGCGCGCATCGTGTCCACCGGCGTGTCCGGCCTGAGTCCGGAGGTCATGGGCCTCGGCCCGGTCGACGCCACCCGCCAAGCGCTGGCGCACGCGGGCATGTCCATCGGCGACATCGACCTGGTGGAGATCAACGAGGCCTTCGCCGTGCAGGTGCTGGGCAGCCGGCGCGAGCTGGGCATCGACATGGACCGCCTCAACGTGCACGGCGGCGCCATCGCGCTGGGGCACCCGTTCGGCTCGACGGGCGCCCGCATCATGACCACCCTGATCAACGGGATGCAGGCCCGCGACGCGCAGTTCGGTCTGGAGACCATGTGCGTCGGCGGCGGGCAGGGCATGGCGATCATCCTGGAAAGGCTGTAGCTGATGGGAATCCTCGACAAGTTCCGGCTCGACGGCCAGACCGCGATCGTCACCGGCGCGTCCTCCGGCCTCGGGGTCGCGTTCGCCAAGGGCCTGGCGGAGGCCGGCGCGGACGTCGTGCTGGCCGCGCGGCGGGTGGACAAGCTCAAGGAGACCGCCGCCCTGGTCGAGGCCGCGGGCAGGCGTGCGCTGATCGTGCGGGCCGACGTGGCCCAGCCCGACGACTGCCGCGAGGTCGCCCGCGCCGCCGCCGAGTTCGGCGACGTGCGGGTGCTGGTGAACAACGCCGGCGTGGCCTCGGCGGTGCCCGCGTCGAAGGAGACGCCCGAGCAGTTCCTGGGCGTCATGGACGTCAACCTCAACGGCGCGTACTGGATGGCCCAGGCCGCCGCCGCGGTGATGAAGAACGGCGGGTCGATCGTCAACATCTCCAGCGTGCTGGGCCTGGTGTCCGGCGGCCTGCCGCAGGCGGCGTACGCGGCGTCCAAGGCGGGCCTGATCGGCCTGACCCGCGACCTGGCCCAGCAGTGGACCGGCCGCAAGGGCATCCGGGTCAACGCGGTCGCGCCCGGGTTCTTCGCCTCGGAGATGACCGACCAGTACCCCGACGGCTACTTGGAGGCCCACATCGGGCGCCTGCCGATCGGCCGGGCGGGCGACCCGGAGGAACTCGCGGCGGCGGTGGTGTTCCTCGCTTCGGCCGCAGGCGGTTACACCACCGGGACCACACTGGTCGTGGACGGCGGCGTCACCCTCGGCGGGTGATCGGCGTGTAACCCGGGAGCCCGGCTCGACGACTTACCCTGTGTGAGGACTTCGTTCCACACGGGGGAATTCGTGAACCTGGAGCCGGGCTTCACCGTCGTCGACCCGCCCCGATCGGTCTTCCGCCGCAAACGCTTCCTGGTGCCCTTCGGCATCGCCGTCGCGACCGCCCTGGCCGGGGCGGTCGCGCTGTTCGCCTCGGGCACCGTGGCGCTGCCGTGGCAGGACGTCACGGTCGTCCGGGGGATGCTCGCGTCCAAGCGCGAGTTCTTCGAGGACCCCGAGGTGCGCCGCATCCTGATGCGGCACCGGGTGCAGGTGGAGATCACCCCGGTCGGGTCGCGCGAGCTGCCCGACCGCGAGGACCTCGACTCGTACGACTTCGTCTTCCCGTCCGGGCAGTCGGTGGCCGACCTGGTCCGCCGGAAGCGGACGGGCAAGACCACCAGCCCGTACCGACCGTTCTTCACGCCGATCGTGCTGGGCACGTACCGGGACTACGCGGAGGCGTTGGAGCAGCGGGGGGTCATCACACCCCAGCCCGAGGGCCGCGACCTCTACTACAACCTCTCCGTGCCGAAGCTGATCGAGGTCGTCGAGCAGGGCACGTTCTGGAACCAGTTGCCGCGCAAGGGCGGAAAGGATCCGGTGGCCAACAGCAACCGGGTCATCGCGCAGACGCCCGACCCGTGCCGCACGTACTCCGGCTCGACCTACCTCGCCCTGCTGGCCTTCGCCAAGAACCGCAACCAGACGCCGGTGGACGAGCCGGACGCGCGGCGGCTGGCCCGGGAGGTCAAGCCGCTGTTCGACATCGAAGGCCAGCACGGTGACGACCTCGGCCCGAAGTACCTCACCCCGGAAGGCCCCACGTTCGCGCCGGTCGTGGTGATCTACGAGCACCAGTACCTCGCGCACCAGTTCCGGATCCTCGACCGCACGGGCGCGGCGGACCGCGAACGCGTCCTGCTCTACCCGGAAGCGCAACACGAGAGCGTGCCGGAACTGCTCGCGTTCACCGCCAACGGCAGTCGCCTCGGCAAGCTCGTCGTGGAGGACGCGGACCTGCGCAGGCGGGCGCTGGAACTGGGGTTCCGGGTGTTCGGCAGCGGTGGGTCGTTCGACCAGAGCGAGCTGTCCGCACACCTGACCGGCCGGGGCCTGCCCAGCCCGCGCAGCGGCGTCGGGGACACCGAGACGTGGTTGCCGCCGCGCGACCTCTTCGAGCAGATGATCACCGAGGTGGGTGACTGCACGTGAGGCGCGCCCTGCTGCTGGTGGTGCTGCTGCTCGCGGCCTGCACGGCCACCACGCCGCCCGCGCAGACGCTGACCGTGCTGGCCGGCGCCGAACTGGCCGACCTGGAACCGGTGCTGGCGCGGCTGCGCCGGGACACCGGGGTGGAGCTGAGGTTCGACCTGCGCGGGACGGTCCGGGCCAGCGAGGAACTGGCGCGCGGGCGCACCGGGCACGACCTCGCGTGGCTGTCGTCCACCCGGTACCTCAAGCTGCTCGGCGCGTCACTCCCGCTGTCCACCAGCGTGATGCTGTCCCCGGTGGTGGTCGGGGTGAAGCGGGGCAAGGCGGACGCGCTGCGGTCGGCGTCGTGGGCGGACGTGGCCGCGCGGGCCGGTTCGGGTTCTTTCAAGTACCTCATGGCCGACCCGCGGGTGACCGGCAGCGGTTCGGCGGCGCTGATCGGGGTCGCCACGGCCGCCGCCGGCACCGGGGCGGCGCTGCGCGACGAGGACGTGCGCTGCGACAAGCTCCAGGGCTTCCTCGCCGGCCGCGCGCCGGACCCGCCCGCCGCCGAGTCGCTCTTCGACGAGTACCTGGCCCGCGAGGCCGACCTGGACGCGGTGCTGACCTACGAGTCGACCGTGGTGCGGCTCAACGCCTCGGGGCGGCTGCGCGAACCGCTGGAGGTGGTCCGGCCCCGCGACGGCATCGTGCTCGCCGACTACCCGCTGATGCTGCTCGACCCCGACAAGCGCGCGGTGTACGACAAGGTGGTGGCGTGGCTGCGGGACCGCCCGGCCCAGGAGGACATCATGGGCCACACCGGGCGGCGGCCCGTCGACCCGGCCGTGCCGCGCCCGGCCGAACTCGGTGCGGAACTGGGCACGTCCCTGTACTTCCCGGCCACCCAGAAGGTCCTGGACACCCTCCTGGCCGCGTACGACCGGGCGGGCCGGGGCAGCCGGGTGGTGTTCGCCCTGGACTGGTCGACGTCCATGCGCGGCGCGCGGATCGCGGAGCTGCGGTCGGCGTTCGCGTCGCTGAGCGGGTTCGAGGCCTTCCACGTCGGCGAGCGGATCACCGTGGTCCGGTTCGCCGGGACCGTGCTGGCCGAGCACACCACGACCATCCGGTCGCCGGCGGACGTGGCCGCGCTCAACGACTTCCTGGCCTCCGACGACCTGCGCGACGGCACGGCGATCTGGTCGGCCCTCGACCACGCCCACCGGCAGGCGGGGGAGGGCGCGGTGGTGCTGATGACCGACGGCGAGAACAACGCGGGGATCGGCCCGGACGAGTTCCTGGCCGCGTGGCGGGGGTCGCCGGCGCGGACGTACGCGATCCCGTTCGGGGAGGCCGATCCGGCGGAGTTGGCGCGGGTGGCCGACGAGACCGGCGGTCGGCTGGTGCCGGCGACCGAGGGGTCGTTGGCGGAGGCGGTGGAGGAGATCCGTGGCTGTCGATAGGGCCCTGTGGTGGTCGGTGTGGTGGCCGTGGGCGGTGGTGTGGCTGGTGACCGCCTTGGCCGTGCCGGTCGCCGCCGGGGTGTTCGTCCTCGCGTGGCGGTCGCGGCGGCGGTTCGTGCGGGCGCGCGAGGTGCCCGGCCTGACGGTGTACCTCAACGCCAAGTACGTCATGGACCTCTACCAGGTCGGCGGGTTCGGCGACGCCGTGGTCAAGGAGGTCGTGGACCGGGTCGGCACCACCAAGGACGGCAAGATCGCGCTGCCCGGCCTCGCGGAGAGCGGGGTGGGCGTGTCGTCGGGCCGCGAGGTGGTCAAGACCTACCTGGAGCGGTTCGAGCCGATCACCGTGGTGGGTGTGCTGATGGACGCGCTGGACCGGGTCGGCGAGGTCGTGCGCGTGGACCTGGAGGAGCGGACCGTCACGCGCGGCGCCGTGCTGGACCGGGTGGCGCACCGGGCGAAGGAGGTGCGGTTGCGCAAGCTCAAGTCGTACGTGCTGGTGAAGGGCGAGTTCCAGCTCGCGGACGGCGCTCCGGTGCTGACCGCGCCGATCGGGCGCACCGGGGACGTGGTGCGGGTGGAGTGCCAGGAGGACGGGCTGGACCCCGACGTGTCCGAGGGGCCGTTCGACGCCGTGTGCCTGGGGCGGGTGCAGGCGTGGCACGCCGAGTCTCGGGAGTTGGTCGTTCGCGCGATCGCGGTGTTCCAGTAGGTGTTTATGCTGCTCGGCATGGCATCTGTGCCGGAACGGCTGATCGGGGCGGCCACCAGGTTGTTCGCCGACAAGGGCTACGACCGCGTGGCGGTGCAGGAGATCGTGGACTTGGCCGGGGTCACCAAGGGCGCGATGTACCACTACTTCGGGTCCAAGGACGACCTGCTCCAGGAGATCTACGGCAGCCTCCTGCGGATGCAGACCGAGCGGCTGGAGGCGATCGCGTCCGGGGCGGGGCCGGTGGCCGAGCGGCTGCACGCCGTGGCGGTGGACGTCGTCGTGACCTCGGTGGAGAACTTCGACCAGGCCAAGGTGTACTTCCGGTCGTCCGACCAGCTGCCCGAGGCGAAGCGGCGGGAGATGCGCGCCGAGCGGCGGCGGTACCACGAGCGGTTCCGGTCGTTGGTGGAGGAGGGGCAGGAGGAGGGCGTGTTCCGGGGTGACGTGCCCGCGGACGTGACCGTGCACTTCTTCTTCGGCACCGTCCACCACCTGGGCACCTGGTACCACACCACGGGGCCGCTGTCGGCCAAGCAGATCGGCCGCCACTACGCCGACCTGCTGCTGGGCTCCCTGCGTCCCTGATGGCGCTGCGCGCTTGATGGCGGCTTGGCCTCCGGCCCCCGGTTCGATCATCGCACGGGGTACCGACAAAGCCGGTCGTTGCCGTGCGGGAGCGGTGGGGGCACTCTGGTGGAATGGGCCGGAAAGCGCTGGTCGTCGTGGCCGCCTGCCTTTTGGTGGCGGTCGTCGCGATCCTGCGCGACCGGACCCGCCCGCCGGTGACCGCCGCGCCGGTCGAGCCGCCCAGCCCCACCACGCTCACCACCGTGCTCACCACCGCGCCGCTCGCGCCGGTGTCCTTCACCCGCACGCCGGCCGGGGACCTCGCCGAGCGGGTCGCGGTGGTCGGCGAGTGGCTCACCGTCCCGGCCACTCCTGAGTGGTCCACTGTGGACACTTCCGGGCGCGGGGCCGAGCGGTGCGGAGCGCACGTCTACTGGCCCAGCGAAGGGAAACTCGCGCGCTGGACGCCGGGATCACCCCGCGTGGAGGTGCTGGACCTGCCGGACGAAGGCGCGTTCGTCGGGCACCGCTGCGTCTACGGCATCCTCAACGTGATCACCGACCGGGGTGCGCCCCGGCTGTGGTTCCTGGGCGCACCCTGACCGCGTCTCACGGCACGAGCAGCACGACCGTCTCGGCCACGCACGCCGGCTTCGGCTCGCCGTCGATCTCCACGACCACCTTCACCACGGCCTGCTTGCCCATCGCCACATCGGTCATCTCCACCAGTTCGGCCCCGGCCCGGATGCGCGACCCGACCTTGACCGGCGTGGGGAAGCGGACCTTGTTCAGGCCGTAGTTCACGCCCATCGACAGGCCCTGCACGGTGTAGATGTCCCGCACCAGCAAGGGGATCAGCGACAGCGTCAGGTACCCGTGGGCGACCGGCGCGCCGAACGGGCCGGCCGCCGCCTTCTCGAGGTCGATGTGGATCCACTGGTGGTCGCCGGTCGCGTCGGCGAACAGGTTGATCTCCTGCTGGGTGACCTCGTGCCACGGCCCGAAGCCCAAGTGCTCGCCCTTGGTGGCGGCCAGCTCGTCCAGGTTCGCGAAGGTCCTCATGTCAGTCCTTCGGTCCGCCGGCGACGTAGATGACCTGGCCGGACACGAACCCGGCGCCCTCGCTGACCAGGAACGACGCGGTGTGCGCGATGTCCTCCGGCGTGCCGGTGCGGCCGACCGGGATCATCGCCGCCGCGCCCTTCTTGAAGTCCTCGAAGTCCACGCCGACGCGGGCGGCGGTGGCGGCGGTCATGTCGGTCTCGATGAAGCCCGGCGCGATGGCGTTGACCGTGACGCCGAACTTGCCCAGCTCGATCGCCAGCGTCTTGG
This sequence comes from Saccharothrix sp. CCNWYY140, assembly GCF_037401995.1. Classification (NCBI taxonomy): domain Bacteria; kingdom Bacillati; phylum Actinomycetota; class Actinomycetes; order Pseudonocardiales; family Pseudonocardiaceae; genus Saccharothrix; species Saccharothrix sp. CCNWYY140. The sequence continues at coordinate 189,194 of NZ_JBBEGC010000001.1, read as the reverse complement.
TGAAGCCCTGCAAGCCCGCCTTGGCGGCGGCGTAGTTGGCCTGGCCGCGGTTGCCCAGCGCGGAGGTGCTGGACATGTTGACGATCCGGCCCCACTTGGCCTCGGTCTGGAACTTCTGCACGGCCCGGCTCATCAGGAACGAGCCGCGCAGGTGCACGGTCATGACCGCGTCCCAGTCGTCGTCGGACATCTTGAACAGCAGGTTGTCGCGCAGGATGCCGGCGTTGTTGACCAGCACGGTGGGCGCGCCCAGCTCGTCGGCGACCCGCTGCACGGCGGCGTCGACCGAGGCGCTGTCGCCCACGTCCACGCCCACGGCGAGCGCCCGGCCACCGGCGGCGTTGATCTTGCCGACGACGTCGGAGCAGCCTTCCTCGTTGAGGTCCAGCACCGCGACGGCGAAGCCGTCCTGCGCGAGCCGCGTCGCCACGGCCGCGCCGATGCCCCGTGCCGCGCCGGTGACGATGGCCACCCGTGCGTTGGTCTCGGCCACGAAATCCTCCTTGATACGGGCTAAGCAAGCGCTTGGAAACTACCGGCCGACACGGCTTGACGCCACAGCCCGGTGCGACGACCATACCGACTGGTCGGAATGTCGCCAAGGGAGGCGCGGATGGAGTTCGAGGGCAAGGTCGCTTGGGTCACCGGCGGCGCGAACGGCATCGGCGCGGGGGTGGCCCGCAGACTCGCCGGTCTGGGCGCGAAGGTCGTCGTGGCGGACGTCGACGCGGACGGCGGCAAGGCCGTGGCCGACGAGGTCGACGGGCTGTTCGCGCTGTGCGACGTCAGCGACCCCCGGCACAGCGAGCAGGCGGTCGCCCAGGCCGTCGAGGCGTTCGGCGGGCTCGACATCGCCGTCCTCAACGCGGGCATCGCCACCGGTTTCGGCGTCGGCGACGACTTCGACGCCGACCGCTACCGCCGGGTCATGGGCATCAACCTCGACGGCGTCGTCTACGGCGTGCACGCGGCCCTCCCGGCGTTGAAGGCGCGCGGCGGCGGGCACATCGTGGCCACGGCCAGCATGGCCGGTCTGATGGCGATGCCGATGGACCCCATCTACGGTGCCAACAAGGCCGCGGTGGTCGGGCTTGTGCGGGCGCTGGGGCCGACGCTGGCTGGGGATGGTGTCTTGGTCAACGCCGTGTGCCCCGCGTTCGCCGACACCAACATCATCGCGGGGTTCAAGGAGACGCTGGAGTCCGCCGGGATGCCGATCCTCACCGTGGACGACGTGGTGGACGCGTACCTGGCCGCGCTGCGGTCGGGCGACACCGGCCAGTGCTGGTACGTCCAGGCCGGTCGCACCAGCGAGCCCTTCAAGTTCCCCAACCCGCCCGGCCCGCGCACCGCGTCCGGGCAGCGCGTCACCCTGCACGACCCGTCCCAGGAAGGCTGAGATCCGTTGCGTGCCATCCAGATCACCGAGTTCGGCGGCCCCGAGGTGCTCACCGAGGTCGAGCTGCCCGACCCCGTCGCCGGTCCGGGCGAACTGCTCGTCGACGTCAGCCGCGCGGGCCTGAACTACGCCGACACCCACCAGGCCGAGAACTCCTACCTGGCGAAGATGGAGCTGCCGCTGGTGCCCGGCGGCGAGGTCGTGGGCCGCACGCCCGACGGCCGCCGGGTCGTGGCGCTGACCAACTTCGGCGGGTACGCCGAGAAGGCCGCCGTGCCCGCGGCGACCGCGTTCGACGTGCCCGACGCCGTGGACGACGTGACCGCGCTGAGCATGGTCGTGCAGGGCGCCACGGCGTGGCTGCTGCTGCGCAAGAGCGTGCACCTGGAGCCGGGGGAGTCCGTCGTCGTGCACGCCGCCGCGGGCGGGGTCGGGTCGATCGCCGTGCAGCTGGCCAAGAAGTGGGGCGCGGGCCGGGTCATCGCGACCGCGAGCAGCGAGGACAAGCGCAAGCTGGCGCTGGACCTGGGCGCGGACGTGGCCGTGGACTCGACGTCCGAGGACATGACCGCGGCGCTGCGCGAGGCCAACGGGGGCCGGCGCGTGGACGTCGTGCTGGACATGACCGGCGGCGCGGTGACCGACCAGAGCGTCGCGGCGCTGGCCCCGTTCGGGCGGCTCGCGTTCTACGGGATGGCCAGCCGGGAACGGCCCTCGCCGGTCGACCTGGGCAAGCTGCTGGTGCACTCGACGGCCATCGCCGGCATGTGGCTGCCGCACGCGTTCAAGCTGCCCGGCCGGGTCGTGCACCGCGCGATGGACGAGCTGTTCGCGCTGGTGGAAGCTGGCGAGCTGCGGGCCATCGCGGGCGGCGAGTACGGGCTGTCGGAGGTGCGCCGGGCGCACGAGGACCTGCGGTCGCGGCGGACCACGGGCAAGTTGGTGCTCGACCCGTCGAGGTAGTGCTACCGGCCGGTGGGTCGCGGGGACCCACCGGCCGGGCCGCTCACTCGCTCAGCTCGGCCAGCGCGGCCTTGACCTTCGCCAGCTCGGCCTCCAGCTCCTCCATGCGGGTGCGGTGCTGGGCCCGAGCGGCCTCGATGACCTCGTCGATGCCGCCGGCGATGTCCTCGTGCAGCTCCTTGGCCGCCTTGGACACGGCCGCCGCCGAGATCGACAGACCCTGCACGACCCGCTTGGTGCCGTGCACCAGGTCGGCCTGCCACTCGCCGTCGGCGGTGCCGGTGACGGTCAGCGTCAGCTCGACCGTGCGGGTCTTCTTCGCCGTGCTCTTGGTCGCCTTGGCCTTCGCGGGCTTGGGCGCGGGCGCCTCGGCCGCGGGGGCCTCGGGCGCCTCCGGGGTGGCGGGCGCCTCCTCCTGCTGCGTGGGCGCCTGCTCGGCGTCCACCTGGTCTTCCTGCTCCACGAGCGTGTCCGCCTGCACGTTCTCGTTTCCTCTCTGCCTCCGGCTCGACCCGGCCGTGATCCTAGAACAGATGTTCGATGGTGGGTCGACCGCCCCGCACAGCGTAGGGTGTCGGGCTTGTGAGTGGCTGGAGGGACATGTCCGCCCGTCGGTTCCTGGACCGACTCGGCGGCGAAATCGGCATGGCGACGGCGGCGCTGGCCCCGGTGGGCGTGCTTGCGGCGATCGACCAACACGGGGCGGCGGTGCGCGACATCCTCGCGTACGGCACGCCGGCGGCAGCGGCGGCGATCTTGTTGGCCGGGTACGCGCGGGGCGTGCTGGACGAGGCGACGGCGCACGGGTGGTCCCTGCCGTCGATCGTTGAATGGGCGCACGCGGACTGGACGACGCTACGGCTGGCCGCGGTGTGTGAGCTGGCTAGGCGGTCCGACGAACCCGAACTCGCCCTGGAGGCCTGAGCCGGGATTGGTCCGGTTGGTTCCCGGGTACCTCGAACGGGCGTTCGAGCGAAGGGAGACGTCGTGAACCGGACCCCCGAGAAGGACCCCGAGGACTGGACGACCGGCGACGAGCCGATGACCGGTCCCCAGGAGTCCTACCTGCACACACTCGCCCAGGAAGCGGGCGAGGAGGTGCCCGCCGACCTCACCAAGGTCGAGGCTTCCCAGCTGATCGACCGGCTCCAGGAGAAGACCGGTCGGGGGCGGTGAGCGCAGGTCGAACCGGGACGGTGACTGGCCCACCGTCCCGGTTCGGTGCCACCGGTTACTGCGTCGGCGGCGGGTACTGGCCGGGCCGCGGTTGGGGCTGTACCGGCTGCCCGGCCGGAGGAGTGGGCATGTTCTGGGTGGTCGGGGGAGCGCTCTGGGTGGCGGAACCCGGAGTCGAGCCCGCAGCCGAACCCGGCATGGAACCAGGAGCCGAACCCGGCGTGGAAGCGCCGGAGCGCGAGGCCGCGTGGGCCGGGGTCTCCGTGGGGCGCGGGACCTGCTGGGTCGGGGCCTCGGCCGTGCGGCGCATGTCCTCGCGGCCCCGCTGGTAGGCCTCCGCCTGCGCCTTGGCCTGCGGCACCTCGTTCTCCGCGCGGGTCAGCCAGCCCTCCCAGCGCTGCTGCATGGGCTTCACCAGGCCGCCGCCGACGCCCACGATGGCGATGCCGCCGATGGTGGCCAGCAGGGTGATCAGGATCGGCATGGTGACGGTGGTCGCGATGCCCATCTGGTTCAGGGCCGCGATGGCGCCCAGACCGATGATGAACCACGACACCGCGTTCGCGACCATCCGCCCGTAGGACAGGCCGCCCAGGGCGCGCGACACGATGTCCTTCACGGCACGCGCGATGGCCGCCGCCACCACGATGATGACGATCGCGACGATCGCCCGCGGCAGCCAGGCCACGATCTCGGTCAGCAGGTTGCTCACCGGGTTCGACCCGAACAGACCGAACGCGATCTGGAGTGCGATCAGCAGCACCGCGTAGTACACGATCTGCGCCACCAGGCCGGACGCGTCGAAGCGCGTCCGGGACAGCGCGTCACCGATGCCGCCCCGCTCCACGGCGCGGTCGAAGTGGACGCGTTCCAGCACCTTGTTCACGGCCGTGCGGAGCAGGCGGGCCACGATCCACCCGATGAGCAGGACGAGCAGGAACCCGACCAGCTTCGGCAGGAACGTCACCACGGACCGCAAGGCGTCACCGGTGGCCTCACCGATCCCTTGGGCCTGCGCCGTCTGCACGGCGAGCAGGGCGTTCATCGTTCGACCTCCTCGGGGGGAGTGGTTCGTCTCACCGAACCGGTTACCCGAGGTGGTCGGTTCAAACCCCTGGTAGTCCCACCTGGCGCTGCCGTTCGACGTGGCTGACGCCGGGCAGGTCGCACAGGGTGGCGATGGCCCCCTCCGGGGCGGTCCCGGTGACGACGCCCAGGGCGTCCAGGACGCGGTCGACCGCCATCCCGGCCCGTTCCAGGGCCGGGACGACGGTCGAGGGGGCCACACCGTCGGTGACGGTGACCGCTACGGGCACCACCTCAGGGTGCCTGGACCAGGCCCGCGCCGGCGTCGGTGGCGGGCAGGCCCAGCCGCCGGGCCGACTGCATCAGGCGTGCCCAGAGCTCCCAGCCGCGGGCGTTGTACTGCTGCGCCAGCAGCGCGGCCACGCCCGCCACGTGCGGGGTCGCCATGCTGGTGCCCTGGATGCGCTTGTGCAGGCTGTCGCCGGTCTTGCCGTTCCAGCTGGAGTACACGTTGACGCCGGGGGCGACCACGTCGACCTGGCCGACGGTGTCGACCGTGCCGCACGAGAAGAACGCGACGGCCCGCTGGTCGTCGATGGCGCCGACGGCCAGGATCGACGGGCAGTTCGCCGGGTGGCCGACCGGGGCGATCTTGTCCGGCCGCCGGCTCTCGTTCCCCGCCGCCGCCACGATCAGCGTGCCCTTGGAGAGCGCGCGCTGACCCACGGTCTCGTAGATCTGCGAGTGCGGTGTGCCCGGCCGCACGGCCGAGCCCAGCGACATGGAGATGACCGCGCACCCGTTGGTGAGCGCCCAGTCGATGCCGGCGAGGATGCCGCCGTCCGAGCCGAAGCCCGCGTTGGACAGCACCTTGCCCGCGTAGATGTCGGCCTCGTACGCGACGCCGTAGCCGGGGCCGCCGGAGGCGGGCTTGCGCGGGCCGGTGGCGGAGCCGATGCAGTGGGTGCCGTGGCCGTGGGCGTCGTCCACGGTCTCGCCGGTGATGAAGGACTGGGTCAGGACGGTGCGGCCGGCGAAGTCCGGGTGGTTCACGGTGAAACCGGTGTCCAGGACGGCCACGCGGATGCCCTTGCCGGTCGCGGTGCTGATGTTCGCGCCCACGGCCTGCAAGCCCCACGTGAACACGGACTCGTCCACGGCGGCTTCCACCGCCTCCTGCGCGGGCGCGGTCAGGGCCTGCACCACGCGCTCGGGTTCGACGAGCGCGATGGGGCCGGGCGCCTCGGCGGCGGTGGCCAGCGCGTTGACCTGGTCGGGCTGGGCGTTGACCACGGCGACGCCGACGTTGGCGTAGATGACGCCGTCCACGGTGCCCAGCGACTCGGCGGTCGCGCCCTCGAGCGTGCTCGCGGTGCGGATGCCGGCCACGTTCGACAGTTCACGGGCGCTCGCGGCGGCCGAGCCGTCCTGGAGCAGGACCAGGTAGCGGCCGGTCGTGGTGTCGGTCGGTTCGGACATGACGACCCCTCTCTCGGGGTTGGGCAGTCAGGTTTAACCCCGCGACGCGCTCACGCTCAAGCGGCCGTTCGTGGGTGTTTATGCCATACCGGAGAGAAGTTGTCGGTTCGAGATACAGATCACGCAGTAGCCGGTTCTGTTCCACGCTTTCGGGTGAATTTCGCGAGCGGTTCGACAACACGCGCCGCAACCGGTCCGAGGACCGCCATCAACAACACGTACGCGGTCGCGAGGGCCGCCAACTCGCCGTCCACCCCGCCCGAGGCCACCGCCAGGCTGGCGATGACGATCGAGAACTCACCCCGCGCGACCAGCGCCGCACCCGCCCGCGCCCGGCCCAACCGGCCGATGCCCTGCCGCTTGGCCGCCCACCACCCGGTGGCGACCTTGGTCAGCGTCGTCACGAACGCCAACGCGACCGCCAGCGCCAGCACGGGCGGAATGGAGGCCGGGTCGGTGTTCAACCCGAAGACGACGAAGAACATCGCCGCGAAAAGATCACGCAGCGGTTCCAGCATTCGCGTGGCGTTCTCCGCGGTCGAGCCGGAGATCGCGATTCCGAGCAGGAACGCGCCCACCGCCGCCGAGACCTGGAGCTGCGAGGCCACGCCCGCCACGAGCAGCGCCGCGCCGAGCACCTTGAGCAGGAACACCTCGGGGTCGGGGCTGTCCACCAGCGCGGAGACGTACTTGCCGAACCGCAGGGCGATGACCAGCACGACGGTGATGGCCAGCAGCGAGACGCCGACCGCGCTCAGCCCGCCCAGGAAGCTCACGCCCGCCAGCACGGCGGTCAGGATCGGCAGGTAGAGCGCCATCGCCAGGTCCTCGAAGACCAGCACGGACAGCACGACCGGCGTCTCCCGGTTGCCCAGCCGGCCCAGGTCGCCGAGCACCTTGGCGATGATCCCGGAGGAGGAGATGTAGGTGACGCCCGCCATCGCGAGCGCGCCCACCGGCCCCCACCCGAGGATCAGCGCGGCGATGGCGCCGGGGGCCGCGTTGAGGACGATGTCCACGACCCCGGCCGTCCACGACCGCTTGAGGCCGGTCACCAGCTCCGCCGCCGAGTACTCCAGGCCCAGCAGGAGCAGCAGCAGGATCACGCCGATCTCGCTGGCGATGTGGGTGAAGTCCTCGATGCCGTGCAGCGGCACGAGCCCGCCCTGGCCGAACGCCAGGCCGCCGATCAGGTAGAGGGGGATCGGCGAGATGCCGATCCGCCAGGCCATCTTGCCCAGCAGGCCGAGGCCGAAGAAGACAGCGCCGAGTTGGACCAGGGCGATCGCGGTGTTGTGCAAGTGCTCAGCCGTCCAGGATGTCCGCTGTCTTGGCCAGGCCCTCGGCCGTGCCCACGACGACGACCAGGTCGGCGCCGGTGAACGTGAAGTCGGGGCGCGGCGACGGGTGCACCGTGCCGGCGCGCACCACGGCCACGATGGACGCGCCGGTGCGGGTGCGCAGCTCGGTCTCGCCCAGCGTGCGGCCGTCGAAGGTCGAGCCGGGCACGATCGGGAACTGCCGGGTGGAGATGCCGGCGACGTCCCGGTGCTGCTCCTCCAGGTGCGCGACCAGCTGCGGCGCGCCGAGCAGGCCCGCGAGGGTGCCCGCCTCCGCCGGGGTCAGCGCGATCGAGGCCGAGCAGTCGTCGGGATCGTCCTTGCTGGACACGATCAGCTCGAACTTGCCGTCCCGATGGGTGATGACCCCGATCCGGCGTCCCGCGCGGATCATGAAGTCCTGGCGGGTTCCGATTCCCGGCAAGGGCGTGACCTCGACGTTCATGAGATCGATAGTAGTCGGCATGACTGATCGGGTACGGGCCGTGCGCAGCGGCTGGGTGGTGCGGGACCGCGTCCCGGGACCGGACGTGGACGAGTTCGCCGAGCCGGAGCGGGTGGTCGAGGCGCTGGCCGCGTCCCGGGGCCGGACGCTGCTGGCCGTCCAACACCCGCACCGCACGCCCGCCGCCCTGGCCGCCGGGTTGAGCCTGGTGGACGCACTGGGCGGGGCACGGGAGGAACTGGCCCACCTGTGCCGGACGGCGTACCGGCGGGTTCACGACGTCGTCGCGCCCTACCGGGTGGACGGGCCGGACGGGACGGCTTACGGGCTGCTGTGCATGGCCGATCCGGCGGCGGTCGGGCACACAGAGGAGGTGTACCCGGAGGTGGTCGCCGAACGGGCGCGGGTGCTGTCGGGGCTGGGGTGCGTGACCAGTGCGGCCCTGCTGGTGCCGGTGGGGGAGACGGAGCTGACGCGGCTGGTGGCGTCCTTCGACACGCCGGCGGACGTGTCGATGGTGGACCCGAGCGGGCGGCGGCACTGGCTGTGGATCGAGGGGCCGGGGCCGCGCCAGGACGCCTTGCTGGCCGCTGCCGGTGCCCAGCTGTTGATGGTCGCGGATGGGAACCACCGGGTGGCGGCTGCGGCGGCGGCCGGGTTGCCGGGGTTGTTGGCGCTGGTCACGGCCGGTCCCGACCTGCGGGTGGGGCCGATTCACCGGGCGTTGGTGGGCACGGGGTTGTCGTTGGAGGACCTGGCGGCGGCGTGGCGGTCGTTGGGGGTGGGGGTGGAGTGGACCGATGTGTCGGCTCGGCCGTCGCCGGGGGTGGTGGTCGCGGTGTCCGGGGCGCGGGCGTTGCGGGTGTCGCTGCCGGCGGTGGGGGTGGATCACGCGTTCGTGGAGTCGGTTCTGCTGGAGAAGGCTCTGGGGCTGGACCCGGAGAGCCCGCTGGTCCACCCGGTCACGGCCGGGGTGCCGCTGGACGCGGACGCGGTGCTGTTGATCGCTCCGGTACCGCTGGAGGAGGTGCTGGCCGTGCACGCCGGGGGCGGGCGGATGCCCCGGAAGAGCACGTACTTCACCCCCAAGCCGCGCAGCGGGCTGCTGCTGGCCGACCTGACCTAGGCTCGGGCGCATGGCGGTGAGGGCGGTTCGCGGTGCGACCCAGATTGACGCGGACGAGCGCGAACAGGTGCTGGAGGCGACGGCGGAGCTGGTCCGCGAGGTGCTGGAGCGCAACGGGCTGACGTCGGAGGACTTGATCAGCGTGGTGCTGACGGCGACACCCGATGTGGTGTCGGAGTTCCCGGCTTATGCGGCACGGATGGCCGGGTTGGCGGACGTGCCGTTGCTGTCGGCGACGGAGATCGACGTGCCGGGTGCGATGCCTCGCGTGATCCGGCTGTTGGCGCATGTCGAGACCGACTTGCCGCGTTCGTCGGTGAAGCATGTTTACCTGCGCGGCGCCGCCGGCTTGAGGACGGACTTGAGCCGGTAGGCGCTTCGCGCTCTCAAGCTGAACGCGCTGGCGCGCTCTCAAGATCAAAAGCTAAAAGCGGCGCTCGCCGCGCGGCAGGCCCCTGGGGATGGAAGGGCGTCGGTTCCTTCCCCCCGTACGGCCTGCCGGAGGCAACCACCCTTTGGCCCTGTTTGCAACCGGTGAAGCGTGGTTGCAAACAGGGCCAAAGCGCGGTTGGGCTGCGCCCAGGCCGTACGGGGGGAAGGAACCGAGGCCCTTCCTGTGGCTGGCAGCCACTCCGAGCGCCTTCGGCGCGAAAGCGGTGGGCGTGGTGCCCGATGCCGGTGTGACGCGTCGCACCAGGCACAATTGTGGGGTTGCCCGTCCGTTCGAGTGAGGAGACCCCCGGTGGGACACGGTGAGCTGCGTGGCGTGGTGGCCCTCGACGGGCCGTCCGGCACCGGCAAGTCCTCCGCCGCGCGCCGACTCGCGGCGACCTTGCGCGCCCGCTACCTGGACACCGGGGCGATGTACCGGGCGATCACGCTGGCCGTGCTGCGGGCCGGTGTCGACCCGGCCGACGCCGAACGGGTGATCGAGGTCGCCCGCGCGGTGAAGCTCACGCAGACCGACGACCCCGAGGCGTCGCGGACGCTGCTGGACGGCGTGGACGTCGGCGCGGAGATCCGCGGTCCCGAGGTCACCCTCGCCGTGTCGCCGGTGTCGGCCGTGCCGCAGGTGCGGGAGCTGCTGGTCGAGCACCAGCGCGCGATCATCGCCGACGCCCTGGAGACCGCGGGCGGCATCGTGGTCGAAGGTCGCGACATCGGCACCGTCGTCGCGCCCCAGGCCGAGCTGAAGGTGTACCTGACCGCGGACGCGCAGGCGCGTGCCCAGCGGCGGACCAAGCAGGACAACGCGTCCGGCCGCGAGTCCACGGTGGACGCCACGCTCGCCGACGTGCAGCGGCGGGACGCCTACGACTCGTCGCGGACGGTGTCGCCGTTGCGGGCGGCCGAGGACGCGGTCGAGCTGGACACCACGCCGCTGGACCTGCCCGGAGTCGTCGCCGCCCTGCTCGACCTGGTCGAGGAGCGCGGGTTGCGGGTCGTGGCGGTGGGTGGGTGAGCGGGGAGCTGCCCCCCGACGGGTGGCCGTGGCTGACCGACGTCGCCCGGTCGATCGCGCGGGGGCCGTTCGCGTGGGCGTTCCGGCTGCGGGTCGGCGGGCGCGACCGGTTCCCCCGGCGCGGGCCGGTCGTCGTGGTCGCGAACCACAGCTCGATGGTCGACGGGCCTATCCTGTTCGGCGTACTGCCCCGTCGTGTGGTCTTCTTGATCAAGCAGGAGATGTTCCGCGGCTTCGCCGGGTGGGGCCTGCGCCGGATCGGCCAGCTGGCCGTCCGCCGCGGCGAACCCGACCGCGCGCCGCTGCTCGCGGCGCAGAAGGTGCTGCGTGCCGGTGGAGTCGTCGGGGTCTTCCCCGAGGGCACGCGCGGCGCGGGCGACGTGGCGCAGGCGCAGCAGGGCGCGGCGTGGCTGGCGCGGACGACCGGTGCGGTGGTCGTGCCGGTCGCGACGCGGGGCACCCTGCGCCCACCCGGAACCGGGCGAAGGTTCCGACCGGTGGTGGACGTGCTGGTGGGTGAGCCCTTCGAGCTGCCTTCCGACAAGGGTCGGCAGGCGCTGGAGAAGGCCACCGAGCAGGTCCGCGACCGCTTGGCCACGCTGGTGGCCGAGCTGGACAGCAGGCGGAGTGGAGAAGCGCGATGACGGACTTGGACGGCACGTGGGCGGACGAGTCCGAGTGGACCGCGTTCGACGGCGAGTCGGACGACGGTGACGAGGGCGGCGGTGTTCCGCAGCCCGTGCTGGCCGTGGTCGGCCGGCCGAACGTGGGCAAGTCCACGCTGGTCAACCGGATCATCGGCCGCCGCGAGGCGGTCGTGCAGGACGTCCCGGGCGTGACCCGAGACCGGGTGGCGTACGACGCGCTGTGGAGCGGCCGGAAGTTCACCGTGGTGGACACCGGCGGCTGGGAGCCCGACGCCACCGGCATGTACGCGTCGGTCGCGGCACAGGCGGAGCTGGCGATGGCCACCGCCGACGCGATCGTGTTCGTGGTGGACGCGACCGTCGGCGCGACGACCACCGACGAAGCCGCGGTGCGCGTGCTGCGCAAGTCCAAGCGACCGGTGCTGCTGGTGGCCAACAAGGTCGACGACGAGCGCGTGATGGGCGACGTGGCCGCGCTGTGGTCGCTGGGCCTGGGCGAGCCGATCCCGGTGTCCGGCCTGCACGGGCGCGGGTCCGGCGACATGCTCGACAAGATCCTGGAGGCCCTGCCCGAGACGCCGCGCGACACGTTCTCCTCCGGCGCGGGCGGTCCTCGGCGCGTCGCGCTGGTCGGGCGGCCCAACGTGGGCAAGTCGTCGCTGCTCAACCGCCTGACCGGCGAGGAGCGCTCGGTGGTCGACTCGGTCGCCGGCACCACCGTGGACCCGGTCGACTCGCTGGTCGAGCTGGACGACGAGGTGTGGCGGTTCGTCGACACGGCGGGCCTGCGCAAGCGCGTGAACTTCGCCTCCGGCGCCGAGTACTACGCGTCGCTGCGCACCAAGGCGGCCATCGAGTCCGCCGAGGTGGCCGTCGTGCTGCTGGACGCGTCCGAGCCGATCAGCGAGCAGGACCTGCGGGTGCTGACGATGGTCGTGGAGTCGGGGCGCGCGTGCGTGCTGGCGTTCAACAAGTGGGATCTGGTCGACGAGGACCGGCGCCACGCGATGGTGCGCGAGCTGGAACGCGGCCTCGTGCGGGTGCCGTGGGCGGAGCGGGTCAACATCTCGGCCCTGACCGGCCGGGCCGTGCGCAAGCTCGCGCCCGCGCTGCGCACCGCGCTGAACTCGTGGGACACCCGCGTGCCGACCGGACGGCTGAACTCGTGGCTGACCGACCTGCTCGCCGCGACCCCGCCACCGGTGCGCAGCGGCAAGCAGCCGAAGGTCCTCTTCGCCACCCAGGCGGGCACCCGTCCGCCGACGTTCGTGCTGTTCACGACCGGGTTCCTGGAGGCGGGGTACCGGCGGTTCATCGAGCGCAAGCTGCGCGAGGAGTTCGGCTTCGAGGGCAGCCCGGTGCGGATCTCGGTGCGGGTGAGGGAGAAGAAGCCGCGGAAGTGATCGGTTGCCCCGGCATGCGGAATGCGGTTGCCTTCACGACGTGCCGGTGCGATTGGTCCTCGCGGACGACGAGCCCCTGCTGCGCCGAGGCCTGCGGGTGCTGCTGGAGGCGGACGGCCGCGTCGAGGTGGTGGGCGAGGCGGCCGACGGGTCGGGCCTGCTCGACGCCGTCCGCCGCCACCGCCCCGACGTGGCGCTGGTGGACGTCCAGATGCCCGGCATGGACGGCCTGTCCGCACTCCGCGCCCTCCTGGCCTGGACAACCCCACCCGCGGTAGCGGTGCTGACGACGTTCGACCTGGACGACTACGTCACCACGGCCCTGGACCTGGGCGCCCAGGGCTTCCTGCTGAAGGACGCCGAACCCGACGCCCTGGTCCGAGCCGTGGTCGACCTGGCCGCCGGCGGCGCAGTCCTGGACCCCAGGATCACCGCCCGCCTGCTCCCCAAGCTCCGCGGCGCCGGCCGCCTGCGCGACAACCCCCACTTGAACTCCCTGAGCGCCCGTGAACGCCAGGTCCTGGCCTTGATCGCGAATGGCCAATCCAACAGCACCATCGCCGGCGAGCTGGGCCTGAGCGAGGCCACGGTGAAGAGCTACGTCTCCACGGTCTTGACCAAATTGGGCGTGGAAAACCGGGTCCAGGCCGCTCTGGTCGCACACCAGGTGGGCGGCTCATGGTGATCTTGATCGAACTCCTGGCCATCACCATCCCCGCCGCGATGGTCCTGCTGGCCGACCAGATCCCGTACACCTGGTCCATCCCCACAGCCCTGGCCGCCTGCGCCCTACTCCCACTACGCAGACGCTGGCCGTTCCCCACCTTGATCCTCTGCCTACCGGCCCTCCTAGGAGGCCTAGGTTGGCCCCCCACGGTGGTAGCCCTCTACCAGGTAGGCCGCACGTCCTCCACAAGAACGATGGCCACAGCAGTAACCCTGACCACAACCCTCCCCGCCACGTTGGTGGTCTTGACCCAACACCTAACCCCCGGCGGCATTCTCCTGACCTACACCTTCACCCTCTTCATGTCAGGTGCTCCCACAGCCCTGGGCGCGTTGATCACCACCCGCCACAAACTCACCGCCAGCCTCCACGAGGCCGCAACCGCAAGGGCGGCGGAGTTGGAGGCCCAGGAGCAGTCGGCCAGGGCGAAGGAACGAGCCAGGATCGCCCGCGAGATCCACGACGCGGTAGGCCACCACACCACCCTGATAGCCGTCGAAGCGGCGGCCTTGGCAGCCACCACCACCGACCCCACCACCAGAGAAACCGCCCACCGCCTACGTTCCCTGGCAAAAGAGTCCCTGTCGGAGATGCGAACGGCCCTAGGCCTCCTCAACACCGACCCACCCCAGACCTACGCCTCCATCCCCACCCTCGTAGACAGGGCAAAGGCAGCAGGCCTCCCCATCCGCCTAGACGACCGCACCACCACCCCGCTGCCACCATCCATCAGCCGCGCAGCCTTCCGGGTAGTCCAAGAGGCCCTAACCAACGTCACCAAGCACGCCCCAGGCGCCCCCGTCCAGGTCCGCCTAACCGACACCGACAACACCCTGACAATCAAGATCACCAACGGCCACCCCACCACCACCCCCACCATCCCCACCGAGGGCGGCAAGGGCCTAGCAGGCCTCTCAGAACGCATGCGCCTGGTAGGCGGCACCCTCACCACCAGCCAAGACACCGACACCTTCACCCTCACCGCCACCCTCCCCCTCACCCCGCCGACTCAGTCGAAAGTTGACAGAGATGACTCGACTTTCGGCGGTAGTGCACGAAACCCGACGAACGCATAGTGAACAGGCGTCGATCCGGGGGAGCAGGATCAACCGAGGGGAACCCGCAGAGGTCCGCCCACCCGCGGACCTCTGCACCCCCCTCCAGATCCACAACCGGGGGGCCGCTGTCGGGGGCCCGTTGGGGGTGCGCTAAGCTATGCGAGCACCCCACAACGGGATGCGGCCGGGACGTGGCGCAGTTTGGTAGCGCACTTGACTGGGGGTCAAGGGGTCGCAGGTTCAAATCCTGTCGTCCCGACGGTCGCGTGAGGCGCCCTCTGGGCTGGTGAAACTCCAGCTCAGAGGGCGTTTCTCCGTTTACGGGCGTGATCTTGCCTTGATCCACTCCGGGGACCGGCTGTGGACCATCGGTGGACCGGACGACTTCGTCAGGTTGTGGTCGCTCGCGCCAGCGTCACGACCGACCCGAGGGGCCGTGTCAATCCGATCGCTCGTCGTGGCCAGCGGGTACTGTGTTCGACCTGCCGCTGCCATCTGGGACGAGGACGCTCACATGCGCTTGGTAACGATCATGGTTCAAAGATTTCGTAACTTCACCGATGCGCAAACCATGCAGGTGGAACCCAACGTGACCTGCCTCGTCGGCAAGAACGAGTCCGGGAAGACTACGGTTCTCAAGGCTCTGCACCGCCTCAACCCGGCCAACAGCCCAGATAAGTTCGACCTCGCTGTTGAGTACCCCCGTCGACGTCTTGCTCGAGATCGCCGTAAGGACAACCTCGGTGAGGTATCGCCGATCGTGGCCTGGTTCTCGCTGGAGCCTGGCGACATCCCGAAGGTCACGGCGACTTTGGGATTCGAGCCGCCAGATGGAACGGAGGTGCGCGCACAGCGTACCTATGATGACGACCTATGGGTTGACGTCACGTGCTCCTTGTCAACGGCCTTGGAAGCCGCTGGTTCTGCTGTAGGCGTTGACCCCGAGGACATCGCCGAGTTGGCCGCACTGCCTGACCTGGCGACGGTGCAGCGCCGTGTCGCAGAAGTGAGCGAGTCGCACCGGGCGAACGGGAACGTGCCTAGGGCGACAGCACTGAACAATCTCTTGGATGAGTTGAAGCGCTACGAACCTCTCCTTCATGACTGGGAAGTAACCGACGAGCAGAGCGATGAGATCGCCGCCCTGTTGCCGAGGTTCTTCTACTTCTCAGACTACGAGTTGTTGCAGGGCGAGACTGACCTCGAAGAGTTGGCTAAGCGTGTCGAAGCTGGGCAACTTGAACGCGGCGACGAGACCATGATCGCTTTGTTGGGATTGGCAGGGCAGGAGCCCAAGAGCTTTCTCGACGAGGAATACGTAACTCGAAAAGCCGAGTTGCAGGCAGCTAGCTCCGATCTCACGCGTCAAGTCATGAAGTACTGGAAGCAGAATCCTGCCCTTTCCGTCCGCTTCGACACCGACATGCCGATTGTGTCTCACGCGCCGGACGGCACTGCTGTTCGCCACCGCTTTCTTAAGGTAGAGTTGCATGACGCCCGACATGATGTCGACACTAACTTCGCTACTCGCTCGGCCGGGTTCCAGTGGTTCTTTTCCTTTCTCGCTGCCTTCAGCATCTATCAGGACTCGGATGAGCGCGTAGTAGTCCTGTTGGACGAGCCGGGGACAAGTCTGCACGGCGAGGCTCAGCGGGAATTCGTGTCATACATTTTCGACGAATTGGGTACTCATCAGCAGGTGCTGTACACCACGCATTCGCAGCACATGCTCGACCCCACCAAGTACGAGACGATGCGTGCCGTGCACGACCGCGCGACGATTGAAGAGCCAGAGCTTGGTGTGGTGATAACTCCCGTCGACCTGTCTGCGGATCGAGGTACAGTTCTTCCGGTCGAGGCCGCTCTCGGCTACACAGTGGCTCAACACCTATTCCTTGGGCGAGGCCCACACCTCGTCGTTGAGGGTAGCAGTGACTTCGTGTACCTCATGAAAATGTCTGCATACTTGACCGCTCGAGATCGACAGGGTCTCGACCCTCGGATTTCGATTATTCCCATTGGCGGTGTGACCAACATGCCGGCGTTCATCGCACTGTTCGGCCGACGACTAGACGTGCGGGCTCTTGTCGATGGAGCAGAAACTAACAAGGTTGCCGAAAGGATCCAACTAGTTGCAAGGTCTGTCGGCGTCGATCGCAAGAAGATTGTAATTCTCGGTGAAACCCCTGGGCTGCCGAACACTGCAGATATTGAAGACCTCTTCACAGTGAAGGACTATCTGTGGCTCTATAATCGAGCCCTTCCCGTAATTGAAGAGTCCGAACTTCCGCAGACGCCCGAGCCGATTCTACGGCGAATTAGTCTCGCCCGAGGGAAGTTTGACCATGCTGGGCCAGCGCATCAGCTTACGAAGGATCATGACCTGTTTTTCGCACAGGTTGATGACGAAACATTGAACCGCTTCGAGGAACTTTTTGCCAAGCTTGTGTTCTGACCGGGTGTGCGTGACGGGTGAAACGGAAACGTTAAGCGTGGTGTGATCGAATGAAGTGGCTTCGCTGAGGACTGGCGTTACACCGCCCGGAGCCGTTTGCCCTTGGCCGATCGTTGTAGATGTTCGGACAACAGTGCACCTGCATCGGTAACGGCTTGACGATGTGGATGGAGGTAACGCTGGGTGGTCGTGAGGGAGCCGTGGCCGGCGATTCGCTGAAGGTGGTGGACCGGCACTCCGGCGTCGGCCATCCAGGTCAGGCCGGTGTGGCGGAGGCTGTGGCGCTTGAGGCGGTCGAAGCCAAGCTTGGTCACCACGTCGTCCCAGTGGGTCGCGTCACGGAGCACTGCGGTGGTGATGCGGCCACCGCGTGGGCCGACGAACAGCCGGGCGTCCTTGGTGCCGTCCGTAGCCGCGATCCGGCGCTGGACGAGTTCGCGGATCTCCTCGATGAGCGGCACGATGCGGGCGCGTTTGCCCTTGGTGCCCTTGTCCACCAGGCCCCCGGAGCGGTGGTGGTCTGGCGCCGGACGGTCCAGGTCCACTCGGTGGTGTTGATGTCCTTCACCCGGACTCCGGACACTTCCCCGATGCGCGCGGCCGTGCACGCGGCGAACAGGACGACGTCGCGCCACCCCCGTACTGGCCGGCCGACCTGGCGGCCAGCGTGTCGGCCAGGCGCTGGAGTGTGGCCCAGTCGGGCAGGGCCAGCGACCGCGGGTCGTCCAGCTCGTCTTCGACGCGCGCGTACTGCTTCTGCCAGCCGGTGATGCGCGCCGGGTTGCGGTCGATGATGCCGTCGCGGAGCGCCTGCTCCATGACCCGCACGAGCATGGCGAGGGTATGTCGCACAGCAGGTCGCGGTAGCCGTCCGTGGGCAGCGTGCGCTCCGGATCCCCGGTGAGGCGATCACCGCCTACGTGGAGGCGTGCACGCTGCCCGCCCAGTCCGAGGCGGAGGTGGCCTGATGACCGCCCTATTGAGCAGCCCGGGCCGGGCCGCTTCGCCCGCCGAGACGCAGCGGGTCCGCGCTTGCCTGGGCGAGGGCGATTGTCGGTGAGCGTCGATCGTTGCCCTCACTTGCTATGGTTTCACGGGACCTGGCCGATGTGTTGATGAGCCGCTATCCGAACGAAGAGGTGGCCCGAGAATACTTGGCGCATCTTCGAGATATTCGCCGCTCTGCTTAACATTGACGGTGGCGGGTGTTTGCGGCCATGTTTCGCCGTCATGAGCTGTTTCAGCCTCAATGTTGCAGCAGTCGTCCGGTAGGCTCGGCTGGTCAAGTCAGCTGATGGTGTTCACGAAGTATCCGATGACGCCGCCAAGCGCCAGGGAAATCAAGTTAGATATGATCGTAATCTTAAGATCGTCACCCTTGCGCCGCCAAAACCCCGGAGCATCGGCGCGTGTCTGGGTGCGTATTACCGAAACGCCGGGCTGAACGACCGCCGCGACAACTAGGAGGGTCGCGGCGGCGATAAACACGAGCAAGCTGAGTGCGCCGTTCGAGAACGTCAGCACGATCGTATGGCCGGTGTCGGTGAGGGCGTTCTCGATGCGGTGGTAAAGGTCCGCGCCGAATGTTATGAGAAGGCCGAGCAAGAAGAAGGTCAAAACCTCGCCAAACTTCGACCAGATTACGTTCTGTCGATGTTTCTTGACGACCCTTGCTACCTCGGTCAACATCGCGCGCTCACTCGCCGTCGCGTCGCTAATGTTCATAAACGACTGCTTTTCCGACAGTGTGAGCGTAAGTCGGCCCGATGGGGTGCTTACTTGTAGCCGTTCAATCTTGGGTGGCTCCTTATCGAGAACTTCGTCAAGGTCGTCGCCTTCGTGGTCGGTAGTCTTGATGGTAAGTGGCTCGGTTACTGCCACCTTGATGGTTTGGATTATTTCGGCGATGTCGTCCCGCCAGAGGCTTAGTGTGCCGAATTCTTCGGAATCGATTTTTGGGTTGAGCCATTTTACTGACATGACAACCCCTCATTTAGGTCCGACGCAGTCTTCTTCGGTGTAACGGTGGATCGACACGCCGGGGCAAGCCGTTACCGACTGTCACTCGATGGGGTGGCCGGGCCTCCAGTGGTGGAGTAGAGGTGGCGGTTGGGGTGGCGAGGTGTTGCGGCAGGCGGAGCGGTGTGGACCATCTGTGGACCGCAAACTGAGCAAGGGTGGGGAAGAGGGAGGCGATGGGGTGCGTCAGCAATCTCGGGAGACGTCGTTTTGGCAGGTAGGTGGGTCTTCGGACGTCCTGGGGGTCAAGGGGTCGCAGGTTCAAATCCTGTCGTCCCGACGGTCTGAAGGAGCCCGCTGGCTCTGGGTATATGCCCAGGTCAGCGGGCTTTTTCGTGCACTCGTGTCGATCTTGAGGCGACTGTCCACACTGGTCAGTACTGATTGGTAACCCGGTGTTTGGGAGGATTCTGGGAGGATCGGGTCGCGCAGGGTGAAATGGGGTCGCGTTGGCTAAAGCGAATCGTGTCCCCCGTACGGGTGTTCTTGCTACCCGTCATCGGCGTGTGCGGCGGCGTCATCCAGGTCGTCCTGGCCGGTGATCTCATGGATTGCGCACGCCTGCATCTGCTGCGCTGGGCGTGTTTGGTGGTGACAACGTGGGCAGACGTCGCGCAGCGGGCGCCTGGGGCTATGTCCGGTCATGGGGACCGGGCCGTGTGGTTGGTGGGCAGGGTCCGCTGGGGCTTGCGCTGCACCAGCCCGGCGATGGTCGCGGCCATCTCCTCGCCGTCCGGCTCGACCTCTCGAGCTGGTCCAGGTCCAGGTACAGCCGCGTCGGCGGGGTCGGCGAGCTTGTCCACTGCCGCGCGGACCCCGGCGCGCAGGGTCTTCTGGTTCGCGCGCTTCTCCGCCCCGAGCACCGGGGCGGGCCGCCGCCGAGGTCGCGGCTAGCCAGCTTCGCCTTCGCCGCGCAGCTTGACCTTCAGCGCCTTCAGCGCGCGCTTGCCCGGGTCGCCGAGCTGGTCGGCACCGCAGGGGTCCGCGTCATCGCGGTCGACCTCGTCCTTGTCGACGTCCTCGGTCTCCGACGCATCGCCTGGGTCGGCGTCGACGTCGTCCTGGTCGATCTCATCGCCAGCACCGGCGTTGTTGTCGGCGGGGCGGATGTCCTGGTCGGACTTGGGCATGACTATTCCTCCCACCCTGCTCGACGCCGGAGTCGACCTCCGCGACGTCCAGATCGCCGCACGCTACGCCGACCCACGCTCCACCATGCGCTACGACCGCGCCCCCAAAAACCTCGACCGCCACCCCAACTACATCCTCGCCGCCTGCATGGCCAGCGCTACCTGAACCATCGCGCGGTCATGCCGATGATGAGCTGGCGTTGGTCACTGCTGCTGTCCAGGTCCGGTACGACCGAGCAGACGTGCTAGAGCCTGTCCTCAAAGCGGGCGGCGGGGGTCTGGTTTGATCTTGGGTCGTGGTGCGCAGGCATGAGTTGACCGATGAGCAGTGGCAGGTGATCGAGCCGTTGTGGCCCGCTTCGGGTGGGGGGTCGCCCTCAGGTGGACGACTGTCGGGTGGTCAACGGGATGCTGTTCAGGGCCAAGACCGGTGTGGCGTGACGTGACCTGCCGGGAACGTTATGTTCCGTGGAACACGGTCTACAACCGGTTCTGGCGTTGGTCGCGCAACGGCACCCTCACGGCGCTGGTGTCACGAGTCTGCGTGATCGCCGAGACGATCGACGAACTTGGTGTTCCTGCCGACCTGCTTGAGCTGGTTGAACCGAACCGAGGCCGAGTTCACCGCCCTGCGCTACTTTCGCCTCAACAGCATCGACCACCGCACCCACGCCGAGCAGAACGCCGCGATCGGGGCCTACATCCGCTGGCGCAACGCCTGAGCCGACCCAAGACCGGCTTCGCCGCCGAGTCACCAATCCGCGCGTTCGCCGATTACCCGGCCAAGGTTGCGTGATGCAGCACTAGGATCGCGGGGTGAGCGAGACGATAGACGATGACACTATCCGGGGCGACTCAACCAATCGGGTTTCCCAGGAGGCCGTGGCCTCGGGCTCAGCAGTCGTGGTACAAGCAGGTCGCGACGTCAAGATCAGTGTCTATCAAGCTAACCCATATCGCTTGAAATTTCCGGCACATACCAGACCTCGCAGACTGTACCGCCAAGCTAACGAGCGACTTGGTCGAACTCAAAGGGCTGGCACGTGGCTTCAAAGGGTCTTACCCATTGCAGTCATTATCATATTTGGAACAGCGCTCACTTCGGATCGGCCGTCACGGTCAAACGAAAGCCATCCGAATATCGAGTCGGAGTCGAGTCGCGGCAACGAGTCGTCGAAGGCTAATCCCGCAAGCGTTCCACCTGTCGGAGTCATCAACCCTACGCCACTGAATCCACACTCGAACATGGTTGCTGAACGACTTACGGCGAAGTTCAAAGATGCGGATCTGATCCCGAACGGCCTGACATTAGAGAAAGGTAATGACCTGTATATTCAAGAACCGTTCGAATTCATCGTGATCGGCGGCCGGTTCAGTGCAATGGCGAAAGTTCGCGACAGCTTCGGCGCTACCCTGGTTCACATTGAAATTTACTGGAGCGAACGTCGGGCCACAGACGGCGAATGTCCGCCGCCGCCAAATGGGGATACGTCGTGCGCCATCGAAGCGCTTAACGATGAGCTGTGGGTAACGGACTTCGGCTCCTGGAACCATGAAATCGAATTTGTTCAGCAAACTATAGCCATCACCCAACCCCGAGGAGTCCAGGCGGTCGTCCGTCAGGTCAACGCCGATCGTGGGATTCTTCGTAAGGATTTGTTATTGAGTCCAGGCCACATGGTCGGAATTGCCAAGTGGGGAATCGACTCGCTCGTATGAGGAAGCTATGTCGCGCCAACCAAACAAGATCAGATCGAGGGGTACGGGATCTGCGCCACGTTTGCGCTGGTCACGACGTCGAGAGCGCCCCGGTCGAGTTCGATCTTCTTTAATTGCGGCCATGTGCGCTTGAACTATTCCCTGTCGCTGCTTCGAGTGTCGGCTCAAAGTGATCGACCGTCTTCAAGTATAGCCATTTTCGTGGGTGCCGCTCAGGGTGGTGGTCTCGAAGAAGTCGCAGGCCGGCAGGGCGTCGGCCTGCGAGTGAGGAAGGCCGACCACGTCGTCGTGGTGAGTTCGGGTGCCGGGTCGTTGCCGGCGTCCTGGAGGATCTGCCAGACGGTGGAGGCGGCGACTGTGATGCCGAGGACGAGGAGTTCGCCGTGGATGCGGCGGTACCCCCAGGTGGGGTTCTCGCGTGCCAGGCGCAGCACCAGGAGCCGGATCGAGCGGATGGTTCGTGGTCGGCCGGGCCGCTTGGGACGGGATCTGACCGCGTGACGGCGTGCGAGGAAGTCCTGATGCCACCGCAGCACCTTCTCCGGACGCACCAGCAGTCGGACCTGACGAAGGGTGTCGACGGGAAGTCGGTGCAGCAGTGCCGCGAGGAACGCTCGATCGCCGGGAGAGCCGCGGACGGGCGTTATCCAGTTGACGTTCCAGGATCGTGATCTGGTGCCGCAGCGCCAGGGCCTCCACGTCCTTGTCCCGATCGCTCCTGGGCAGCAGGCGCAGCAGCGCGAAGGCATTGGTCACGCCCAGGTAGGCCAGTCGGAGCAGCACAGCCGTTCATCATGCCGTGCTTGGCGATGGCACGGCGGATGGCAGCCGTGCCGATGAGCGTTTTGAGGTCTTGGTCTCCGTACAACCTCTACCTGCGCGGATGAGATTATCGGCAGGCACAGGGATCTTCACGACTTTGATGCCTTCGCGGGAGAGGACCGCAGAACGAAGTGGTGAACTGACCGTCCCGGTCGCGGATGAGGAACCGGAAGTCGTCTGCCCGGTCACCCAGGTCCATGAGCAGGTTGCCGGCCTGTTGGGTCGTCCAGGGGCCATCGGGGTTGGTGGTGGCACCGAGGATGTGGACGTAGCGGGTGGCGACCTCCATCACGAAGAACACGTGAACCCGCTTGAGGGTGACCGCGCAGTCGACGTGCAAGAAGTCGCAGGCCAGCAGGCTAGCGGCCTGCGCGCGGAGGGACCGTCGCCATGACATGTCGGTGTCGCGCCGGGGTGCGGGTGGTATTCGCAGGCGCTTGAGCACGCGGCGAACCGTTGAAGCGGCCACCCGGTGGCCGAGCTTGAGCAGCTCCCCCTGGATCCTGCGGTAGTCCCACGCGGCGTTCTCCCAGTACCAGCAGTTCGACGTCCTTGGCCGTGGAGGACCGGCTGAGGAGAACCAGCCAGTCGCCGAGTCGGACGAAGATCAGGTATAGCAGTCGTAACGCCACATCTCACGATCGTGCCCTGGAGGTCCTGCGTGCGCGATCGTCGCAGCTCAGCATCCCAGTGCAGAGTTCTGGCACCCCACAGGTCAAGTCACTCAACTTCCCGGGCCACTACGTCCGCCACGCGAACTCCATCGGGCCGCATCGACGAGCAACCGTTTGAGCCTTACCAGGACTCGCAGTGGCGACTGCGGCCCGGTCTGTCCGACCCGAACGCGGTGTCGTTCGAGTCGGTCAACCGGCCGGGGTACTTCCTGCGGCACCAGGGTTTCGAGGCCAAGCTCATGCAGAACGACGGGACGTCCGGCTTCGCCGCAGACGCCACGTTCACCCGGGTCGCGGGCCGCGCCGACGCGAACTTCTGCGTCGTTTTCTGACGCCAGGGGACAGGCAGCTGTTCCGCTCACGTCCGCGCCGTCGTCCGGCGGCGGCGCTGACGGGTCCGTGCCCACCTGGCCTCGAGCCAGCGCTGTTAGCGCTATCAGCGTCGGCCGAGCGGGCTACCGACGAGAGCGGGCGAATGATGACGGATCGCGTGGTGAGTGCCGGGCAATGAGCCAGCTCGATGGTCTTGACGTCCGGTTGGAGTTCGTGAAAAGTGATGGCTCAATCCGGACGGCCGAGCGGCAGCCGGTTCGGCTGGAGAATGTTAGCGCTAACATTCGCTGGCCGAACCGAGGTGCCCGCTCGCCGGTTGGTCGAGGCGCGGCCCGCGTTCCTTCGCGATGAACAAGGGAGTTCATGGTGCCTGTGCTCCACAGTGTTCGCCGACTGCGCCGAGGGCTGGTCGCCTCCACAGCCGTGGCGGCGCTCGCCTTAAGCAGCCTCGTCACCTTCAGTGGCGCCTCGCAGGCCGCGACACAAGGGCCGTGCGACATCTACGCGGCAGGCGGCACGCCGTGCGTCGCCGCGCACAGCACCACCCGCGCCCTGTACGCGGCCTACAGCGGCCCGCTGTACCAGGTCAGGCGTGCCTCCGACAACGCGACCAGGGACATCGGCGTCCTGAGCACCGGCGGACACGCCAACGCCGCCGCGCAGGATTCCTTCTGCGCCAACACGAGTTGCGTCATCACCGTCATCTACGACGAGTCCGGCAAGGGCAACCACCTCACGCAGGCGCCCCCCGGCTACTGGCCGGGCCCGGCGCCGGGCGGGTACGACAACCTGGCCAACGCCTTCGAGGCGCCGGTCACGGTCGGCGGCCACAAGGCGTACGGCGTCTACGTGGCTCCCGGCACCGGTTACCGGAACAACCGCACGTCGGGCATCGCGACCGGCGACCAGCCGGAGGGCATCTACGCCGTCGTCGACGGCGCCCACTACAACGCGGGGTGCTGCTTCGACTACGGCAACGCGCAGACCGACGGCTTGGCCGACGAGCGCGGCATCATGGAGACCGTCTACTTCGGAGCCAACCGGGGCTGGGGTTACGGTGACGGCCCCGGTCCCTGGGTGATGGCCGACCTGGAGTGGGGCCTGTTCTCCGGCGTGAACCCGCGCTACAACAAGAACCCGAGCATCAACCACCGCTTCGTGACCGCCATCGTCAAGGGCGAGCCGAACCACTGGGCGATCCGGAGCGGGAATGCGCAGTCGGGTGGCTTGACGACCGTGTTCGACGGGCCGCGCCCCGCCGGCTACCACCCGATGAAGAAGGAGGGGGCGATCGTGCTGGGCATCGGCGGCGACAACAGCACGGTCGGCGCCGGCACGTTCTACGAGGGCGTCATGACCTCGGGCTACCCGTCGAACGCCACAGAGGAGGCCGTGCAGGCCAACATCACCGCGGCCGGCTACAGCGGCGCCTCGACCGGCACCGGAACCCTCACCCCCGGCTCCCGGGTCTCCCTGCGGGCCACCACCGCGTGCTGCACGTCCCACTACTTGCGCCACAACGACACCGACAACAAGGTCGTCATCGCGCCAGTCACCTCCGCGAGCCCGGCCGGCGACAAGGCCAACGCCACCTGGATCGTCCGCGCCGGCCTGGCCAACACCTCCTGCCTGACCTTCGAGTCCGCCAACCAACCCGGCCGCTTCCTGCGCCACCAGTCCTTCGAACTCCGCCTGGACGCCGACAGCGGTGGGAGCAGTTTCGCGCAGGACGCCACCTTCTGCTCCACACCGGGCAAGAGCGGGGTCGGCAACTCCTTCCAATCCGTCAACTTCCCGACGAAGTACATCCGCCACTACAGGTTCGGGGTCTACGTGGCCGCCAACGGCGGCTCCAACGCCTGGGACGCCACGACGACGTGGGCCCAGGACACCAGCTGGCTCACCGCGTCTCCCTGGAGCTGATGTGGGACCGGCCTCAACACCCGGCCGACCTCCCGCCGCGCCTGACCAGCGCCGCTAGCCGCGCCAGAGGAGTTCGACCTCGCGGCGAGGGCCCAAGGCGTGGATGCGCGTGGTGCTGGCCGTGATGATCGGGAAGTCGGCGGCGGCCGACACCACGTGCGCGACGGCCGGCAGCTCCGGGTCGCGGGCCAGTTCGTCGGGGTGGTCGGCGAGGATGACAAGGTGCACATCGTGGATCCGGGCGGTTAAGCAGGTGAGTCGACGCGACGGGAGATTGCCTACGCGGAGTCGCTCGGCAAGCCGGTTCGACATCCGAGTCGCGAGCGCTTGGCTCGAACGGGAGACGGCGCGTCTGACGGCAACCCGCCGCCAGCGCCGTAACCGTCCCGGGTGCACCTCGGTGAACCCCACTTCCCTCGTCCTCGCTGGGGGTCCGCTGCACCCGCGTGGGGGCGGGGGCCTCGCTTGCGTCAGCCAATCCGGACGAACAGGTTGCCTGTCCTGGCCGTGACCTCTCCCGAGCTGTACGCGCCCACCGTCACCGTGAACCGGTCCTGGGTGGCCCCGCCGTTCCCCTCGTCGACGATCTTGCCGCGCACGACCGCCGGCTGACCGTTCAGCACACCAGCCGCCTGGTAGATCGCCGTGTTGCCGACCACCACGAGCCACTGCGGCTTGTCACTCGTGAACCGGCTCGTCCCCACGTCCATGCGGACGTAGCCGACCGGGGTCGTGTCCTGGTAGACGATCGACGTCGTCAGCCGCACCGTCGCGCCTGCCGTGTCAGTGCCGCGTTCGGTGCCGTACACCGCGCCGTCCGGGTTGAACAGCACCAGTTCGCCGGTCACGCCTGGGCCGGTGAAGTGGTCGCCGCTGACCGCGACCGCCAGAGACCACACATCAACCGGGGCGCCCAGCGGGACGACCGCGTTGCCGCCCGCGTCGAATGTCGTCGAGTAGGTCTGCGGTGCGGCCGTCAGGGTCGGGGTCAGGGTGATGCTCGCGCCCGCCTTGGTGAGGTCGGCGGGGTAGCCGTCCTGCTCGTCCAAGGCCTTGAGCACGAGCGTGCCCGAGGCGGGCTGGACCATCGGACTGGTCACGCTCACCGTGAGGTTCTCCGGCTCGACGGTGACCGACCCGAAGGTGCCGGTCGCCCCGTGCAGGCCGTCCTCGGCGACCGCGACCCGCACCTCGTAGCTCCCGGGCGCGACCGTGGCGAGCCACTGGGCGCCGGCGATGCCGTCAGCCCCGGTGGTCGCGGTGAAGACCTGGTCGGACACCGTGAACGTGACGGTCTTGCCGCTCAGCGGGGCACCGGTCGACCGATCCGTCACCACCGCGGAGAGCGTGGCCGGGTCGGAGTGGTCAACCGAGACGTCACCCACATAGGAGACGCCGGCCCGCCGCTTCACCACGTCGACCAGGAAGTCGTAGTCGGTGCGCACGGTGGCGTCGGAGACGCTCTGCCCCCGCACGAAGATGCGGTGCGGGTGGACGCCCGTGTTCTGCGGGACCGTGATCCGCAGGGTGACGGTGGCCCGCTGCCCCGCGGTGAGCGTCATTCGCTGCGTGGGGGCCGACCAGCCAGTCGGCAGGAGCGCGCTGAAGTCGAAGGTGTCGGTGGCCTCGCCGGTGTTCATCACCGCGACGGGCAGGTCGAACGAGTCGCCGAGGGCGACGCTGGGCCGGGGCGCGTTGCCGTTGGCGTCGGCCGGGTCGACCAGGATGCCCGGGCCCGCCACGTCGAAGTACACCTGCTGCCACTCCGAGTTCCCCGGGTCGTTGAAGAACGGGCGGCCGATGGCGCGGACCGCGACCTTCGCCGGGGTGTTGTCCGCCCACGGGTAGTCCATCTCGCGCTTCGGGGTCCTCGAGTCGGTCGGGTCCCACGCGTCGGTGTCGGTGCCGCCGGAACAGACCGCGGTGTCGGGGTCGGGACCGTCCTCGTCGGTGCGGCCGTCGCCGTCGCTGTCGCCGCCGCCGGGCGGGTCCTCGTTGGACTGCCCGTCGGTGTCGTTGTCCAGCTGGCCGTCGGGGCCGTCCTCGTCGGTGCGCCCATCGCTGTCGCTGTCGCCGCCGCCGGGCGGGTCCTCGTTGGCCATGCCGTCGACGTCCTCGTCGACGCAGCCCGGCGCGCGCGTGCCGTCCGGCCGCATCACCTCCACGCCGCGGATGTGCTCGAAGCCGCTGCGCACATTGCGCTCATCGATGCGCCAGATGACCACACCGGTGTCCGGCACGCTCTGGTTGTAGGTGTTCGCGCGCGGGGTCCGCGCCTCCACGAGGAAGTAGTCCTCGGTGCCGCGGCCCGGGTCGTAGAGCAGGTAGCTCTGGCGGATCCGGCTGTCGTTGGAGATGACGACGTACCCGTCCGAGGTGACGATCTGCGGCTTCTCGGTCCCGATGTGCATCTTGTGCCACGGGTTCGGCTCGAACCAGACCTCTCCGCTGGTGCAGGTCGGCCCGGCGATGTCCCAGGAGCCGACGCCGTAGCCGTAGTGGTCGAACAGGTCGTAGGTCTGGTGCGCCAGCTCGTGGGCGAAGGTGATCACGTTGGTCGCGGTGCCGCCGTCGCCGGTGCGGAACCCGATCGTCTTGCCGTCGAGCTTGTTGCCCGCCGCCACCTCGCGCGCCTGCCCGCAGTTGTCGGTCCCGGGACGGGAGGTGAAGACGGTGGCCACGGACAGCTCGGTGTCCTCGACGGTGCCGTCCTTGTCCCGGTCGTAGCGGGCGAAGTCGATGAACTGGTCGGCGAGGTCCACCATCTTGCGCCGCCGCTGCGCCGGGTCCAGCGCCAGCGCGTCGGCGGACTTGCCGAGGTCGACGGTGATGACGCCGTTGTCGGCGATGCCGGAGGACTCGACGACCGGCACCAGCACGGTGAAACCGTGGGTGAGGTAGTAGTCGGCGACCGTGCCGAACTCGAAGATCGAGAAGAACTTGTCCTCGATCACGGTCTCGGTCACGTTCGTCAGGTCGGTGAACGTGCCGTAGACGACGAGCAACGGGGTCAACCCCTCCGTCCTCGGCTTGAACAGCGGCGCGTGCGGCGTCGACGTGTGGCTGAAGTCGGGCAGGGGGAACGGATACGGCGAAGGCGCCGCCTGCGCGGGCGCCGCGACGGCCGTCGTCAACCCCACCGCCAACACCACCGCCGCCGTCGCCGCCCACAAACGACGTCCGTGCTCACGCATGGGAACCACCCGCTCACCGCCTGGGCACCCGGCAGCAGATCCACCGGTTGTGACGCCCATCTCAGTATTCGCGCCCATGACGAGCACCGTTACGCGGTCGCGGGAGGTTCAGCGACCTCGACACCACGTGCGAGCAGGATGTGCAGGCTCTTGTCGCGTTGCATCCGAACGGCGCTCAACGCGCGGGCGACATCGGCGGAGTGGTCGGCAGCGCGGAGAACTTCGTGATGATCGAGCTGGTTGATCAGTTTGTGAGTGCTGTTCGATGGTGGCGCGCCACGGCCCCCGCGATCAGCGTGGCGAGGCCGTGTTCCAAGGCGGTCGCCATGTCCAGCCGGAACTCGGCCACGACCGGGTCCGCTTCGTACGCGGCGAGCGCGCTGGCCGATGGCCGGGCGTGCGTCCACAGCCCGCCGGCCATGATCATGGCCAGCAAGCACACCGGCTTCGCGTCGTCCCCGACCTCCGGCACGTGCCGGCGGAGGAGTTCGACCATCGCGTCGAGACTCGCGAGCGCGGATCGCTTGTGGCGCACGACAACCTCGACGGACACGTTGTGCTCCAGCACTCCGGCCTGCGCACTGATGAGGTCGCACAGCACCGTGCGCCGGGCCAGCGAGCGGGCCACGACCGCGGCGAACCGGTCTCCTCGGTCCCGCGCGGGCCGGTCCGGATCCACGCCGGCGCCCAGTTCGTCCGCCACCTCGGCCAGCCAGCTCCGCAGGGCCGGCTCGAGCAGTTCGAGCAGCACCGCCTCGCGGGATTCGAAGTAGCGCAGCACGTTCGACTTGGCCAGCCCGACCCGGCGGCTGAGCTCGTTCAGGCTCACCTCGGCCACCGGCATCTCGCCGAGCATCGCCAGTGCCGTGTCGAGGATCGTGCGACGCCGCTCCTCTCGCTGCTCCGCGCTGCGCGCTCGCTGGAAGGTCATGTGCCCAGGGTAACGCTTCGCGCGGAGTTTAGAGACCGGCAGTCTCTTGACAACAGACCGCCGGTTCCTTACGGTCGGAGGCATAACAGACCGCCGGTCTGCAAGGCCGCCGAGCAAAGGAAGCGACATGGGCGAACACTGGACCGACCGCGACGTCCCCGGCCAGCGGGGCCGGGTGGCGGTGGTGACCGGTGCCAACACCGGCTTGGGGTTCGAGACCGCGAAGGTGCTGGCCGAGCGCGGCGCCACGGTGGTGCTGGCCGTCCGCGACGTCGAAAAGGGCAGGCAGGCAGCGGCCCGCTTCGGCGCGGGAGCCGACGTCACCGTGCAGCAGCTGGACCTCGCGTCGCTGGAGTCCGTCCGCGCCGCGGCGGCCGATCTGCACGCCACCCTGCCGAAGATCGACCTGCTGATCAACAACGCCGGCGTCATGTACCCGCCCCGGCAGACGACCCGCGACGGGTTCGAGTTGCAGTTCGGCACCAACCACCTCGGGCACTTCGCGTTCACCGGCCTGCTGCTGGACCTGCTGCTGCCGGTCGAGGGCTCCCGGGTGGTGACGGTCGCGAGCGTCGCCCACCGCATCCGCGCGGCGATCCACTTCGACGACCTACAGTGGGAGAACTCCTACGACCGCGTCGCGGCCTACGGGCAAGCCAAGCTCGCCAACCTGATGTTCGCCTACGAACTTCAGCGCCGCCTCGCCCCGCACGGCACCACCGCGTCCATCGCCGCCCACCCCGGCGTGGCCAGCACGGAGCTGGTGCGCAACTCTCCCGCCGTCGTCCGTGCACTCGCCCCCTTGATCAGCCACAACGCGGAGCGAGGCGCGCTCCCGATCCTGCGGGCCGCCACCGATCCGGGCGCTCTCGGCGGCCAGTACTACGGCCCCGACGGGCTGGGCGGGTACCGCGGTCACCCCGAAGTGGTCGTCTCCAGCCCGCTGTCCTACGACGTTGCCACCCAGCAGCGACTGTGGACCGTGTCGGAGGAACTCACCGGAGTGAAGTTCCCCGTCGGCTGAAGGCGACCGCACACTTCGGTGAACGTGTCATGTTGGCGGCACCATGCGGGACGCATGGGGCAATGCGGCATAGGCCACGGCCGGCCGGGTCGCCACCGCGACGACCTGGTCGATCCCCAAAGCGGTGCCGTCGATCACGAGACCGTTCGCCATCGCCGACCGGCTGCGCACCGAGATCGGATCGTCCGTCCAGACCACTGCGCTCTGAACTACCGACCGGTTGGTTTGTTCCCAGCCCGGCAAGAAGTGCGGCGCCTCTCCGACCTCCGCTGGAGAGGCGCCCGAACGGGTGAAACCTCAGGCCTCCACGACCGTCGCCAGCGACAGCGCCTGTTCGCGGGTCATCTCCATGCCGTGCACGTCCCGTGCGTGCTTCTGCGCGTCCGCCACCAACTCGTCCTCGGTCTCGCCGCGCACCACGTACCCGCACTCGCAATTGATGATCAGACTCATGACTGCCTCCTTCGCCCGCGAGTGGGACACTACGAAGGGCCGTTGGCGCGATGTTGGCGTCATGTTGGAGGCGGGCATGCGGGTCCACCTGCGACTGCTGGGTCTGATGACCATCCGGGCCGGAACGGTGCTGGTACGCGGCTCCGAGTTCCCCGGACGGCAGGGCAGGCTCGCGCTGGCGTACCTGGCGATCCAGCGGCGGCCGGTCACCCGGGACGAACTCGCCGGCGTGGTCTGGTGCGGCGCGCCGCCGGACGGCTGGGAGCGCAACCTCGCCGCACTGGTCTCGAAGCTGCGCGCCCTGCTCGTCCGCGTGGGACTGACCGATCCGGACGTCCTCGCCACCGGCCAGGGCGGCTACGAGCTCAGGCTCCCCCGGTGGGTGGAGGTCGACGTGCACGCGGCGGCCGGGCACCTCGAACACGCCGAGGTCGCGATGCGCGCCGGGCGTCCGGACGAGGCCCTGCCCGCCGCCGAGACCGCCGCCAACCTCGCGCGCCAGCCCCTGCTGCCCGGCGAGGAGGCGTTGTGGCTGGACCACGCGCGGGCCGTGCTGCGGCTGACCCTGGTGCACGCGCTGGAGATCTCGACCGACGTGCTGCACGCTCGTGGTGACCTGCACAACGCGCTGCGGCGCGCGGAGGAGGCGGTACTACTGGAGCCGTTCCGCGAGTCCGGGCACGTGCGGCTGATGCGCGTGCACCTCGATGCCGGCAACCGCGCGGAAGGTCTCCGCGCCTACGAGCGCTGCCGTCGCCTGCTGGCCGGTGAACTCGGCGTCGACCCGAGCGCCGAGACCCAGGCCGCCTACCACCTCCTGCTCGGCGGCTGAAGCCCGCGAACTCGTGGTGTGCGAACGGTTGCGGCGTGACACTCCACCCGGCATCGCCTGGACTGCCGGTCGACGAGTGTTCGATGTAGACGTCGCGGCGAGGCCCCCGGCACCGGTCCTGTGCCGTGGCGACCTTGAGCCGGAAGGCGCACCCTGGTGGATCGAGGGGGTCCACTCCAGACGGGAGCCGGTCGTGAAGTTCATCCAGCTGATCGAGTACGAGACCCACAAGCCCGAGGAGATCAACCGCCTGCTGGACCGGTGGCGCGAGGAGAGCGGCGGCGAGTCGACTGTGACGAGGGCGGTGCTGACGGCCGACCACGACCGCCCGAACCACTACGTCGAGATCGTCGAGTTCCCGTCCTACGAGGAGGCGATGCGCAACTCCAGCCGGCCCGAGGTCGACAGGTTCGCCAAGGAGATGGCCGCGCTCTGCGATGGCCCGGTGCACTTCACGAACCTGGACGTGGCCCGGGAGGAAATGGTCTAGCCCGCCTCTGGCGGTGTGTCTCGGAGGGGTGACCCGGTAATCGACTCCAGTAGGTGACGGGCCAGTCTGGTCCCGCAGATCATGTGAGGGAGGTGGTTGTGGCCCGTTGGCCTCACAAGGAGGCGCGACGCCTCAGCAGTTCCACGTCACCGCCCTCGCGGCGTGCGCCCACTCCGGTCACACCCCACCTCCCGATGGCCCCGGCGATGCAGCGGGTCACCCTGGGCGTCATCCCAGTGCAGGACGCGACACTGCCGACCGGGCTCGCGCGCGTGATGAGCAGGCTGGTCGCGGACGACGTGCGGCGCAAGACCCGCGCGGTCGCGGTGGCGGCCCGACGCCCGGACGCCGAACCCCACCTCAGCCCGTTCCTGCTGGTGTGCGATCAGGTCCGCGGGTCCGACGTCGACGCGGACGGCCTACGCCGGCTGATCCGCGAGATGGTCCCGACCTCCGGGGACGCCCGGTTCAGCGCGCTGGTCGGCGAACTGGCCTGCTTCTACTACTACTCGGCGACCATCCTGGACTTCGTCGGCCCCGGTGTGCACAGCAGGCGGCGGCGGGTGGTGCTCCCGGGTGTGCTTTGACGTTGAGGTCGGCTTCGTGCCAGACCTTCGGGCGGGTGAACAGGTCGACGCCGAGCCGGGTCTCCAGCCGGCGGACCTGCCGCGACGGCGACGGTTGCGCGACCTGGAGGTCCCGGGCGACCTGGGTGAAGCTCAGCTGCTCGGCCACGGCGACGAAGCAGCGAGCACGCGGATGTCACCATCCAAAGCGACCGTCGATGCCCGAAATGTATGAGCGCAGGTATTGGCCGGCGGTGAGTTTTCGCTGCTTGCCTGGGGGACATGACCAAGCAGGGCCTCGAAGGGCTGCCATCCCGTAGGAAGATGCTCACCACTGGCGCCGCCACCGTCGTCGCCGTCGCGACCGGCACGGCCGTCACCGCCGGCACGGCTGCGGCCGTGTCCCGATCCGGCCGGTTCGCCGGCAAGGTCGTGCTGATCACCGGCGCCACCTCCGGTATCGGCGAGGCCGCCGCCCGTGCCTTCGCCGCCGAGGGTGCGAAGGTGTTCTTCTGTGGCCGCCGCGAGACACTCGGCAACCAGGTCGCGGCTGCCATCCGTGACGCGGGCGGCGACGCGACCTACCGCCGCGCCGATGTCCG
The DNA here is from genome assembly GCF_037401995.1 of Saccharothrix sp. CCNWYY140. Lineage (NCBI taxonomy): Bacteria > Bacillati > Actinomycetota > Actinomycetes > Pseudonocardiales > Pseudonocardiaceae > Saccharothrix > Saccharothrix sp. CCNWYY140. The sequence goes on along the minus strand of NZ_JBBEGC010000001.1, from coordinate 155,776 downwards.
CGACGAGGCCCAGGTCCGCGATCTCGTGGCCGCCTGCGTCCGCCGGTACGGAAGCCTCGACATCGCCGTGAACAACGCCGGCATCGAGAGCCCGCGGGCCGTCCGCCTGCACGAGCAGACACTCGCCGATCTGGAGTCGGTGTGGCGCACCAACGCCGCCGGTGTCTTCCTCGGTATGAAGTACGAGATCCCACGCATGCTCGAGCAGGGCGGCGGCGCCATCGTGAACACCGCGTCGGTCTCCGCGGAGGTCGGGTGGGCCACGATCGCGCCGTACAACGCGAGCAAGCACGCGGTCGCGTCGCTCACCAAAGTCGCCGGGCTCGAGTACGCGGCGGACGGCATCCGCGTCAACGCGCTCGCACCCGGTGCCGTCGACACCCCGATGCTGCGCCGTGCGGCGGAGGCGTTCGACCTGACCTACGAGCAGATCGCGCAGGACTACCCGATCAAGCGGATCGTGCGGCCCGAGGAGATCGCGAAGGTGATCATGTTCTTGGCCTCCGGCGACGCCAGCGCGGTCGTAGGCCACGACCTCGACGCGACCGGCGGCTACCTGTCCGCCTAGCGATGCTGCGAACCGCTCGAGCGGGAGGCGGACGATCAGTTCGCCACACCGCCGCCTGGGCAGGCACGGTCGCGCCTGCGGAGGTGGACGGTTCGTCGGTCGTGAAGAGGTGTCGCGGTACGGCACGGGACTTCCACGCTGCTCAAAATCCACACTTGCCGGACGGGCAGCGTCGGCAGTTAGGCCTTCACCCGCCGCTGAACCAGGGGATCAGCCGAACAGCGTGGCGCCGAGTGGCTTCTGCTGGTCGAACCCAGGCAGGACAAGGAAGGTCGCGCTTGCGGTGGTGGTGGTGAAGGGCAGCAGTGCGTCGCCGTTGTCCATGCGGGTGAGGGTGTTGGTGAAGGTTCGGATGTCGTTCTGGAAGCTGATGAACAGCAGGCCGGGCGCGGGGTCGTCGATGCTGTAGGAGCGGCGCAGCATGAGGCCGACGCCGACCACCGCGGAGTGCGCTCGGCGGAGGTGGGCGTCGGCTGGGATCAGGTAGCGGCCGTCGGGTGTCTTCGCGCCGAGGTCCGGGTCGGTGGCGATGGTGCCGCCGGAGAGCGGTGTGCCGCTGTCCCGGTGTCGGCCGAAGACCGCTTCCTGTGCCTCGACCGGCAACGCGGCGAACGCCCGCAGGTCGAGTTCCATGCGCCGCAGCACGGCGATCGTGCCGCCCGCGACCGCGGCGGGTCCGGCCAGCCACAGGTCCCGGCCCTGGTGGGCGGTCGTGTGCGGGCCCACGATGCCGTCGACGAAGCCGAACACGTTGCGCGGCGCGGTGATCTCCTGGTTCACCGGGACGGCCGAACCGCGCCGGCCCGACTGCCGCCAGCGCTCGCGCACGCGGTCACCCGCTTGGCCCAGCAACGCGGCGGCGACGACCGAGAGGAGGACCGGGTCGCTCGCGCAGATCTGCACCAGCAGGTCGCCGCCGCGGGCGGACGGGGCGATCGCCTCGCGGGAGAACCGCGGGAGGTCCGTGGCGCCGGGCAACGCGGGGTCGGCCGCGCGCACCAGTCGGGGGCCGACGCCGATCGTCACGGTGAGGTCGCCCGGCGGCAGGCCCAGCAGCCGGGCATCGGTCCCCGCGGTGAGCGCGCGAACGGCCTCGCCGAGTTCGGCCAGCAGAGGCCCGACCGCCACGTCGTCGACGAGGTCGGCCACCACGACCAGCAGGTTGGGCTGGGCTTCGCGGGGGAGCGCGATTCCCGCTTGGTGCGGACCTGTCGGCGGCACCGCTTCGGGCCCGCCGGCCGGACCCGGTCGGGCGGCACCCGGTTCGCACGCCGCGGTGAGGCCCGCGGCCAGCACGGCGGCGGCGCCCGCGCCGAGGAACGTGCGGCGTGACGGGTGGTCGTCGGCTCGGCGCACGGTGTGGAGAGTGCCAGATCCGCCCTGCCGCAGGCGAACCGCCCGTCTTCGCCCTGCCGCAGGCGAATCCGCTGCCCGTGCCAGACTGGGGCACATGCTTCGTCTTGCCGCGATCGCGGTGGTGTCGGCGTTGGCGCTGGCGGGCTGCGGCGCCGCCGACGGACCGGCCGCCGGGACCCGACCGGCCGGCACGAACGTGACGATCCGGGTGCCGTCCGACGCGCCGACGATCTCCGCCGCGGTGTCGCTCGCCCAGCCGGGTGATCTGGTCCTGGTGGGGCCGGGGGTGTACCACGAGGCGGTGAAGGTCGACAAAGCGCGGGTCACACTGCGCGGCGAGTCGCGGGACGAGGTCGTCGTCGACGGGCGGTTGAAGCAGCCCAACGGCATCGTGGTCACCGCGCCCGGGGTGGCCGTGCAGAACCTGACGGTGCGGAACAACACGCAGAACGGCGTCCTGGTCACCGGTTCGGCGTCCGCCGCCACCGGAACCCCGGGTCAGGGCGGCTACGACACAGGCGACGAGCCGGTCACCTTCCTCAAGTCGTTCCTGGTCTCGCACGTCACCGCCACCCGCAACGGGTTGTACGGCATCTACGCGTTCTCGGCCCAGGACGGCGTCATCGAGCACTCCTACGCGTCGGGTTCGGCCGACTCCGGGATCTACGTCGGGCAGTGCAAACCCTGCCGCATCGTGGTGCGGGACAACGTCGCCGAACTCAACGCGGTCGGCTACGAGGGCACGAACGCGAGCGGCGAGATGTACGTGGTGGGCAACCGCTTCGCGGGCAACCGGGTCGGGCTCACCACCAACTCCGACCACCAGGAGAAGCTGCTCCCGCAGGAGGGCGCCCACGTCGCGGGCAACCTGATCGCGGCCAACCAGCAGGGCGCGACGCCCGAGCAGGCGGACGGCGGGTGGGGCATCGGCGTCGGCATCGACGGTGGGAGCGACAACCAGGTCGTCCGCAACCTGATCGACGGCAACGCCAACGCCGGGCTGGTGATCACCGCGACCGCCGACATCCCGCCGAACGGCAACCAGATCGTGGACAACACGTTCAGCGCCAACGGTGTCGACGTCGGCTGGACGTTCCCCACCGCCACCCGGGGCCGGGGGAACTGCCTGCGCGGCAACGCCCTCGCCAGGACGGTGCCCGAGCAGCTCGCGGTGACCGCGCCCTGCCCGGTCGCCGACCAGCCCACACCGTCCGGCACGTGGACGTGGCCGACGCCGCCCCGCGGCATCCCGTTCACCGACGTGGCCGCGCCCGCCGCGCAGCCACAGTTCCCGAACGCCGCCACCGCCGGCCCGACCGCCGTTCCGGCTGTTCCCGCGCTGCCGGACATCGCCGCGATCCCGTTGCCGTCGCGGTCGCTGCTCGCCGATCACGCCGTGGTGCGCACGTCCTGAGCGGCGGCGTTCACCGCGTCGGGGTCGCGCCGGGCACGGGCTGGACCGGGACGTAGTCGCGGGTGTCGAACTCGATGACCACCGGGTGCGGCTCGGAGTCCACGTCCGCCTGCACGCGGTGCATCGTGCCGTCCGCGTCGACCCAGTAGCGGACGTTCCCGGCGGTGCCGGGCCGGCCGCGCGCGGCGGGACCGCTCAGGACGTCGACCCGGTGGCCGCGCACCTCGTCCCGCCCGACCCAGGCGGCGCCGTTCTGCGGCAGCAGCTCGGCGTTGTCGGGCCGGTCGCTGCCGAGGCTGAGCGCGATGAGCAGCGAGCTGTCCAGCGCGCTGCCGGACGTGCGCAGCGGACGGCGGTGCCACCCCGATCCCGGCGGCGACGCCGGCGCCTCTTCGGGGGCGTCCGCCACCGGGTGGACGAACACGGTGCCGGAGTTCCACTGGATCAGCCCGTTGCTGGACGTGTCGCGCCCCGTGCCGCGCACGACCCCGTAACCGAGCCCCGCTCGGTAATCGACGGACCCGGTGAGAACCAGCCCGCCGGCCGTGGTCGGCACGGTGATCGTCACCGCGCGGCCCCCGGACTCGAAGTTGCGGAACCGCGTGATCGCGAGCCGGTTCACCTCGTCCGAGGTCAACGCGCGCGGCCCGGTGGGTTCCGGGCGGGAGACGACCAGGAACGCGGTCACCCCGACCGCGACCGCGGCCACGACGCCGACGGCGACCGCAAAAAGGCGGCGACGGGACCGCGGAAAGCGTTGCCGGACTTGGGTTTTGGGCACGCGGCGGGATGCTAACAGGCACGCCGGCCTGCACACCCCCGTGTTTCACCCGAACGCCGGCCCCGTCCATAACACTGTTCTGGTTGTCTGTCGCGGTTCACCACCACTGCTACGAGAGGATGCGATGAGCCGGAGAACCCGGACAAGACCGGGGAGACTGGCGCGGGTGGGGTTGGCCGGTCTGTTGTTGACCGGCAGCGGGATCACCGGGGTGACGGGGACCGCCGCCGCGTCACCGCCGGACGGCACGCTGACGGTCCAGGTGCTGCGGGACTTCTTCGGCACGGGCGTGATCAACACGACTATGGACGTGCCGCAGCAGGGGATGGAAGTCGACGTCTCCGACCGCGAAGGCCACCACGTCACCGGCGTCACCGACGCCACCGGAAAGGTCGTCGTGCCGCCGTCCAGCGCGCTGCGCGGCGGCCACTACGGCGTCGACGTCACCGTTCCGGAGCCCTACAGCGACTACCTGCGAGCGGCGCCCGCCTCGACGGCGGCCAACCACTTCGACAGCTTCACCACGTTCGTCGACGTGGCGGACGGCAAGGACGACTCGGTGATCACCGGCGTCTGGAACCCCGACCACCACACGTTGCCGGACTCCCGGTACTTCGTGCCGATCCAGAAGAGCGCCAACGGCGAGGACAACCGGGCGCTGGTGGCGTTCGGGCTGGACACCCGAGGCACGTGCCCGACCGACGTCGGGTGCCCGACCACGCTCGCCACCCAGGACCAGGTGGGCACGACGTACGGGCTGGCCTACGACACGGATCGGCGCCGGCTGTTCCAGGGCGCGTTCGCCCGGCGGCACGCCGCGTACGGGCCGGAGGGCGGCGACGCGATCTACACCGTGCCGGTCGACGGCGGCGGCGCGCCGGCCCTGTTCGCGAAGGTGCCGAACGCCGTGCTGACACCCCACGACACCGGCAACATGCGCAAGGACGGCGGGTTCACCGAAGCCCCCGGCAAGGAGAGCATCGGCGGCCTGGCCCTGTCCGAGGACGGCGCCACGCTGTACGCGGTGAACCTGCTGACCCGCAGCCTGGTCAGCTTCGACGCCACCGGGGCCACCGCGTCGGCGCCCGCGGCCACGGTGCCGATCCCGGACCCGGGTTGCGCGGCGCCCACCGACTGGCGGCCGTTCAGCGTCACCGCACACGACAGCACCCTGTACGTCGGCGGTGTGTGCAACGCGGAGAGCACGAAGAACCGCTCGGACCTGAAGGCCGTCGTCTACACCTACGACGGCACGAGGTTCACCACGGTGCTGACCCAGCCGTTGAACTTCAAGCGCGGCGAGGTCCTCGTCAACCAGACCATCGCCGGCCAGACCGACCGCTGGAACCCGTGGGACAGCTCCCTTGCCACGTGGGACAAGCACGACGTGAACAACCAGGGCGTGCTCATCGATCCGCAGCCGCAACTGGCCAGCCTGGCCTTCGCGCGCGACGGGTCGATGATCCTCGGGTTCCGCGACCGGTTCATGGACGTGGTGGGCTGGGACTCCTTCGACCCGCGCCCCGGCGTGCCCGGCACGGAACGCGGGTTCGCCGGCGGCGACATCAACATGGCCTGCGCCAACCCCTCCGGCGGCTACTCGTGGGAGGGCACCGGGAACTGCGCCAACCACGCGAAACCCGACAACACCGCCGGCCAGGCGGGCGACGTCGTCGAGTACTTCCCCGGCGACTACTTCCGCAACCCCGCGGCGCACCAGGAGTCCGCGTTGGGGTCGGTCGCGTATGTGCCGCAGCAGCAATGGGTCATCAGCACGCAGATGGACCCGACGGTCAACGCCGCCACCGCCGGAACCGGCTACTACCACGTCACGACCGGCCTGGGGCCGGGCAACGACTCGACCGCCAACGGGTACGAGTTCGTCGGGCGCAGCCCGAACAACGGGTTCGGCAAGGCGGGCGGGCTCGGGGCCGTCGCGTACCAGGCGGCGAACGCGCCCATCCAGATCGGCAACCTGGTGTGGTTCGACGGGGACCGCAACGGCGTCCAGGACCCGGCGGACGTGCGGCTGCCCGGCGCGACGATCACCCTGCTGGACGCCACCGGCAAGCAGGTCGCCACGACCAGGACCGACGCGGCGGGCGAGTACTACTTCGGCGGGGTCGGCGCCGCGTACGAACTCACCCGGGGCGCGGAGTACACGGTGCGGTTCAACGTGTGCACGGCGGACACCGGCAAGGTGCCGGGCCGGCCGCCCGCCGGCGACCTGCGGTTCACGCTCCCCGTGGTCGGCACGGACCGGGTGCACGACAACAACGTGGTCCCGCCGACCAGCGGACAGCTGTGCGACGGGTACGCGCCCGTCACCGCGCCGGCCAACCCCGGCGAAGTCGACCACACCATCGACGCCGGCGTGCACGTCCCGGAGCCGGAGCCGACCACGACGACTCCGCCGACGACCACGACCGTGCCGACGACGACGACGTCCAACAAGGGGCCGCTGGCGTCCACCGGTGTCTCGTCCGGTCTGCCTTGGGTGGTCCTCGCCGGGGTCCTGGCCCTCGGCGTGGGCGTGGCACTGGCGTTCGTGAGCCGCAAGCGCCGTACCAAGCAGGGCTGAACGAGGCCTGCCCGCCCGCCGGGTCGCGCGGGCGGGCAGACCTCGTTCAGGAGGCGGTGACGACCTTCCACAGGTAGCCGTCCGGGTCGCTGAAGAAGCCCGAGCACCCGCCCCACTGCTCGGAGCCATTCCAGGCACCGCTGAACCTGACCGGGCGGGTGGCAGCCGCAGGTCGCGGCGCCGGCGGGTAGGTCGCGCTGGTGGAGCAGTTCCGCGGCGGTGTGGGCACAGTCCGGGAAATCGCCCAGAGGGGCGGGCAGGTCGCCGTTGGCCGAGAGCTTTCTGACCGTGACCGTGTTGCGGGGCCGCGGTGAGTCCCGGAGCGCCATCGACACCGCGGGCTCCGCCCCACCACGTGAGGCTGGGCCAACGGCGATCCGCCGGGTGATCGCGCTACAGCGGCGCGACCCAGTAGGGGGCGACGGTCATCGTGCCGTTGCCCGCCGCGCCGCGCAGGGTGCCGCCGGTCGCGGTCGACAGGGTGTACCAGGAGTCGACGTAGTCCGGGTCGTCGGTCCACCAGTCGTCCGGCAGGGCGTTGATGATCGCGTTGACCAGCGGGATGTAGGCGCCGCCGTCGACGATGGTCAGCAACGCCTGGGTGAGCGCGAGGGCGAGGTCGCGGTAGTTGGTGCCGCCGTCCTCCTCCATCATGACGATGTCGGCGAGGTTGTACTTGTACTCGGAGAAGTGGACCAGGAGCTGGTTGGGGTAGTAGGTCTTGCCGTCCTCGTCGAGGTAGGGCAGCTGAACCGTGTCGACCTTGACCTTGCCGTCCAGGCCGAACCCGGCGGTGATCGTGAAGATCTCCGCGTCACCCTTGTGCCACGGCTCTTTGTCGTCCTCCAGGCGGATCGACTTGAGCTGCGTGGCCCAGTACCCCGAGGCGGGTGCGACCGAGGCGGGGGACAGGCCCCGCTGCGACAGGGTTGAGCGCAGCACTTCCGCGCCCTTGGCCAGCGCGGTCGCCGTGTCGACCTCGATCAGGTACACCGGGCGCAGCGGCACCCGGTCGGCGGCCAATGCCACCCGCCGGCCCGCGAGGTCGTAAGCCGTCACGGTCGTCGCCGCGTCGTCGGTGGGGGAGGACGCGACCAGCGGCTCGGTGCCGCGGCGCAGTGCGGCTGCCATGTCGGCGTGCGCGAGGCGGATCGTGAGCAGGGAAGTGCCGTCCTGCGTCAGCCCCTTGGCGGCCAGGACCGCCCGGTCGGCTTCGCGCACGGCCCGGCCGAGCGCCGTGTCACCGGCGGCGCGCGCGAGGGGCACGGCGTGGGTCGAGGTGGCCGACAGCAGGCCGGCCCGCCGCGCCTCGTCGGCGAACTCGCTTGCCAGTCGTGCGGCGATCCGGTCGGTGATCGCGGTGACGGAGCCTGTGGGTGCGGGGGCCTCGGTGGGCGCGGCGTGCGCCGGCGCGGTCACCAGGCCGGCGGTGACCGCGAGGACGCCGACCGTCGAGACCACGAACCGGATTGGGCGTGACGGGGACACGGCTATACCTCCCTTTGCTCTGCGTGCAGGGGCGGGCGGGGGAGTGGTATCTGAAAGAATTACACGAACTTTCCCGGCAGGTTGTCAATGGGGAACCCCGATGTCCACGCCGTTGGACGTCTGTGTGCACGGCTCGCCGCTGGATCGATCCGACTAGTTCATGTTGGACTGAAAGGGCGCTGCAACTCGGTCGGGGTACTGCTTCGGTGGTGCGACCGCGTGGGCACCGGTCCGCAGCGAATGAGAGAGCGGATGGATACGGCGAAGCCCGCCCGTGGAAGGGGCGCTCCGTCGGTGCTCGTCGGGTCGTGGTGACGGGTTCGAGGTGACGGTGAGGGGCGCGTGCTAATAGCGCCACGCAAAGATGTTCGGCACGTTCGTCCGGACGGGGCATGTCTGCAACCCGATGTAGTAGCTGGACCCGATCACATCGGTGTTGAACGGTCGGAGGCACTGGAGGGTATTCGCCAGTTGGTAGACCACCCAGCCGTTCTGGCCCCACACGCTCCAGTACTGGTTGTTGTTGTTGTTGACATTGCACGTGTCAATTGCGGCATACCCGTTGATAGCCGTCAGGCAGTACACCCTGGGGTAGCTGGACTCACTCAGCATGATCATGCCGGCCATCGGCCCGGTCGGCTGGACGGACCACAACCACCGCTGGCGGCTATCATTGTTGTTGCAGCGCACGAGCAACACGTAGTTGAGCGTCACATCGCCGGAAACGGCACTCATGCACCAGCCAGGGTTGCCCACGTTTTCGTAGCGCACGATTCCGTCCGCGCGTGCCGGCGTGACGCTCACAGCGACGCTCGCGATCACAGCGGTGATGGCGAGGCCGAGCCTACCGAGCTTTCCTGCCCCGTTCATGAAATCTCCTTGGGTCAGCACCTCTTGGTGAACACGAATCGCCTCCAGCGACCGCGCGGCCGAGTCGGCGAGGCTCCTCGCAGGTCCGAGGAGGGGCGTGCGTGACCCGGAGTTCGCCGGCTTGGACCACCGAGCCGCTGGTGAGTCCCCCAGCGTCGCACCGGACCATCGGGGCACCGGTCAGCATCGGCGGAATTCCCCCGACCGCACCCGCGCCAGTCGGATCAGCCGACCTGGAGCAGTCGGCACGACTACGCGACACCGGAATACGCGGCTCTACCAGTCTCTCTGGATGGCCACGGCCGGCAACCCAGAGGAAGTCCGGGTCGGCGGAGGGCACCCACCCCTGGGCGCCATCGACGCCCGCCGGCCCGAACACACCCCCGACGCCGCCGAACTCGCCGAGCGCCTGGGCACGACCCGCCCGTGACCACCGGGCCGAAGCCCTTGTGAACGCTGCTGTCGTCAGCGGATGGTCCGAGGACACGGTGTGCGTCGTAGGTCGATGAATCGCAGTTGTCGACATCGGGATCTCAGGTGTCGTTGCACAGTCTCCATGCGGTGAGGGCGATCCTGGCCCGCAGCAGTCCGGTGGGCTCGGTCAGTTCGACGCCGAGTGCCTTGCCGATCTGTTCGAGTCGGCGGGCGACGCTGCTGTGGTGCAAGTGGAGCAGGTCGGCCGCTCGGCGGAGCGAACCTGCGGCGCAGTAGGTGTCCAGGGTCTCCAGATCTTCCGGATTGCCTGCCAGGCGGGCGATCGCGGCCACGTCCGCGTTGTCGCGTGCGGCGTCCGGGGGTAGGTGTGCCAGCAGGGCCAGGGCGCCGAGGTCGTCGTGGTGGACGACCGGCCGGCGTTCGGTGGTGAAGCGCAACGCGGTGCGGGCCTCCCGCCAGGACCGGTCCGGGCTGTCGGCGGCGCCGAGGCCCGCGAGCACGCCTGCCGGGAACCGGGTCGGGTCCATCGTGGTGGCCAGGATGACGCCCACGTCGGCAAGCGGTGCCGCCTTCACCAGGTGGGTCGGGCTGATCAGGCCGCCGATCTGGTCGAGCGGCAGCTTCGACCGCACGGCGACGACGCGGACCGGTAGGTCGGCGCCGAACCCCAGCAGTCGCAGGGCCCGACTCCTCGCGGCGTCGTCGCTGTCGGAGCTGATCACCAGTTCGACGAGGGCCGGGTCGGCCATCGTGGTGCGGGCCGGGCCGTACCGCTCGACGACCGCCGCGGCGGCGATGGCGAGGCGGTCCAGCAGGACGTCGTCGAGCGCGACGGGCGGGCCGGGACGTTCCAACCACACCGTGCCGATCTCCTCCTCGTCGAGCGTGACCGGTGCCGCGGTGGACGCGGGCAGCGGCGGGTCGGACGCCGCCCTGCCGTCGTACGAGACGCGGACCGTTCGGCCCGTGCCGTGCAGCCGGATCCCGGCGACGCACTCCGCCAGGCCCGCCGTGGCCCGGACGAGCGCCGGGAGATCCACCCGCCTGCGCATGAGCGTGTCGTAGAACATCACGATCCGGACCATGCCCTCGGCTTCCGAGTCCAGTTGCGACAGTCGTGCGACAAGTGCCTCCATGACCGGAGAATAGCGACGATCGGCGCGTGATCTTGGCGGAACGCCCGACGCGTGGCGCGTGATCCCGGGGCCGGCGACCAGAAGGATGGTCGGCATGGACCCCGAACTCGAAGCATTCATCCCGTTCTTCCCGCGGGCCGACCTGACCGACCCGGTCGCCGACCGCAAGACCTACTCCGAATTGGCGGGCGCGCGGCCCGCACCGGACACGACCGGAATGGAGATCGAGGACCGCACGGTGCCCGCCGACCCGGACGTGCCCGTGCGGATCTACCGACCGCTCGGGGCGCAGGGCGCCATCATCTGGTCGCACGGCGGCGGACATGTCATGGGCGACCTGGACACCGAGCACCCGTGGGCGATCCGGATCGCCGACGCGGCGGGCGCGGTGGTGATCTCGGTGGACTACCGCCGGGCCCCCGAGCACCGGTACCCGGCCGCCCTCGACGACGTCTACGCCGTGCTGGCCTGGGCGGCCGAGAACGCGGCCGAACTCGGCATCGACCCGGAACGGATCGCGGTCGGGGGCCACAGCGCGGGCGCGAACCTCGCTGCCGCGGTGGCGCTGCGGGCTCGCGACGAGCAGGGACCCGCGATCCGCTTCCAGGTGCTCAACGAGCCCGGACTCGACGACCGGCTGGAGACGTGGTCGGCACGGACCTTCACCGAGACGCCCTGGCTGTACCGCGACAAGGTCGCCCGGTCATGGGCGTACTACCTGGGCTCCACGCCCGCCACGCAGTACGCCGCACCCGCTCGGGCCACCGACCTGTCCGGCCTGCCACCGGCCTACATCGCCAGCGCGGAGTTCGACCCGAACCGCGACGAGTGCATCACCTACGCGCTGCGGCTGCTCCAGGCGGGCGTGTCGGTCGAGCTGCACCAGTGGCCCGGCACCTTCCACGGGTCGGGGGCGGTCCCCGCCGACGTCTCGCAGCGGCAGTTCGCCGAAATCACCGCGGCCGTGCGCCGCGCCCTGGCCGATTGAGAGGACGGGTCTTGAAGATCCAACTGGTCGCGACGGCAAGCGTGGCCGCGCTGGTCGTCGGTGCGAGTGTGGCGGTGGCCGCCACGCCCAGCCTCGATCCCGCCGCACTTCAGTCCACCCTGGACGGTGTGCACCGCGCCGGGATGCCGGGCGTCTTCGCCGAGGTGCGTGATGCGGGCCGGACCTGGCGCGGCGCGTCCGGGGTCGCCGATGTCCGGACCGGCCGCCCCATCCGGGCGGACATGCGACAGCGCGTCGGCAGCATCACCAAGACCTTCGTCGCCGCCGCGGTCCTGCAACAGGTCGAGCGGGGCCGGATCCAGCTCGACGCGCCGATCGGCGGTTACCTGCCGCACCTGGTGCCGGGGGAGCGCGGGCGCGAGATCACGGTCCGGATGCTGATCAACCACACCAGCGGCCTCGCCGAATACCTCCCCTACGCCTACCCGTCGTTCAAGCCGTGGCCTTCGCTGCCGGACATCTCGGCGCAGAGCGTGGACGACAACCGGTTCAAGCAGTTCCGCACGGCCGACCTGATCGGGATGGGGGTCCGGGCGCCCGCCACGGGCGAGCCCGGCAGCACCCCCGGGGTGTACTCCAACACCAACTACCTGCTGCTCGGCGAACTCCTGGAGCGGGTGACCGGCACCACGGCCGAGAGGTACATCACCCGCAACGTCATCGAGCGCGCCGGGCTCCGGCACACCGAGTTCCCGGACGGGCCGCGGATCAGGGGGCCGCACCCGCGGATGTACGAGGCGCTGTTCGGCCTGGTCGACCCGCCGCGCGACTACAGCGTCTACAACATGTCCTGGGTGATGATGGGAGCCGGTCTGGTCTCGACCGTCGAGGACCTCAACCGCTTCTTCGCCCAGCTGCTCGCCGGCGGGATCGTGAACCGGTCATCGCTGGCGCAGATGCAGCACACGGTCCCGGTCATCGCCCAGGACGGGCAGCTGGTCGACTACGGCTTGGGCCTGCACAAGGCCGAGATCCCGGGCTGCGGGACCTTCTGGGGCCACGACGGCTCGACCTGGGGAGCCCAGTCGGAGTCCTGGATCCGAGCCGACGGGCGGCGGCAGGTGTCCTTCGCGGTGAACCTGGCGCGGTGGAACGAGCTGGACTCCTCCGGGAATCCGCAGCCCCACCCCATCGACGGCGCGCTGTCGGCCTTCAAGCAGCGGGCGATGTGCGATGACCGCGACTGACCTCACCGACGCGGAGCCGAGCACGGCGCGGCTGCTCCGACCCCATCTCGGGAGCTTCGCCGCCGTGGTGGTCCTGCAAGTCCTCGGCGCCGTCGCGGGTCTGGCGCCGCTGCTGGCGGTCGTCGAACTGGGGCGCACCCTGTTGTCACCTGGCCCGGTCGACCAGTCCCACGTCCGGTTCGTGGTGATCGCGGGTGCGGCCGGTTTGTTCGTCCGGCTGGTGTGCACGGCCGCGTCGGCCGGGATCGGGCACGTCCTCGACGGCCGGGTGCAGCTGGCGTTCCGCCTGCGACTGGCCGCGCGGCTGGGGCGGGTCCCGATCGGCTGGTTCTCCCGGCGCCGGACCGGGGAGCTGGCGAAGGTCGTCGGCGAGGACGTGAGCGCCGTGCACCCGTTCATCGCCCACGCGCCAGGCGAGCTCGTCTCGGCGTTCGTGGTGCCGATGGTGTCGCTGGTCTACTTGTTCGCCATCGACTGGCGGCTCACGCTGATCACGCTGATACCGGTCGTGCTGGCCGTGGCGCTGGTCCCGCTGATGATGACCCCGACCCGGCTGCGCGAGCAGGAGGAGTTCGACGGGGCGATGGGCCGGATCTCCAATGCGGTCGTCGAGTTCGTGCAGGGCATCTCGGTGGTCAAGGCGTTCGGTGGGACCGGTCGCGCCCACCGCAGGTTCCGCACCGCCACGGACGACTTCGTCGGCACCTTCACCCGGTGGGTGCGCGGCATGGCCGGGCCCGCCGCCGCGATGCAGCTGGCGCTGTCGCCGCCGTTCGTGCTGCTGGTCGTGCTGATCGGTGGTGCGGTGCTGATCACCGGCGGTGGCCTGGCTCCGGCCGACCTGCTGCCCTTCCTGTTGCTGGGACTGGGTTTGACCGCTCCGGTGGCGGCGCTGGGCCACGGCTTCGACGACTTGCAGGCCGCGCGGCGTGCCGTCGGCCGGATCCGCGACCTGCTCGCGGTGCGGTCACTTCCGGAGCCCGCACACCCGGTCGTGCCGCAGGGCCACCGGGTGGAACTCCGTGACGTCCGCTTCGGCTACGAGGCCGATCACGAGGTGCTGCGCGGCATCGACCTGGTGCTCGAACCGGGGACGGTCACCGCGATCGTCGGGCCGTCGGGAAGCGGCAAGTCCACGCTGGTCCAGCTGCTGCCGCGGTTCTTCGACCCCACACACGGCTCGGTCGTCCTGGGCGGTGTCGACCTGCGCGAGCTCGCCAGCCGGGAGCTCTACGGAAAAGTCTCCTTCGTCTTCCAGCACACCGCGCTGCTGCGGGCGTCGGTCGCCGACAACATCGCGCTGGCGGTGCCGCACGCCGACTTCGACGACGTGGTGCGCGCCGCCCGGCTGGCGAACATCCACCACCGGATCCTCGAACTGCCGCGCGGCTACGAATCGGTGATCGGTGAGGACGCCGGGCTCTCCGGTGGCGAGGCGCAGCGGATCTCGATCGCCCGCGCACTGCTCGCCGACACGCCGGTCCTGGTGCTCGACGAGGCGACCGCCTTCGCCGACCCGCAGACCGAACAGGCGGTGCGCCGGGCCCTGGCCACGCTGGAGGACCGGACGATCCTGGTCATCGCACACCGCCTGGAGACGATCGCCGACGCCGACACCGTCGTGGTGCTGGAGAACGGGTCGATCGTCGAGCGCGGCAAGCCCGCCGAACTGCTGGCGCTGAACGGGAAGTTCGCCGCGTTCTGGCGATCCCACCAAGGAGACGAACCCCGGTGATTCGAATGCTGCTGCGGGTCCTGGGGCCCGTGTACGCCCTGCCGGTGCGACGCACCGTGGCGCTGATGACGACGACGGCGATAGCCGAGGGTCTGTCCTACGCGTTGCTGGTTCCCGTTCTACGGGCGCTGTTGGGGACCAGACCCGGAGATGCCTGGCCCTGGCTCATCGCGTTCGGGACCGCGGTCGCGGTCTACGCGGCGCTGCGCTTCGGCAGCGATCTGTCCGGGTTCCGCTCCGCGACCACGTTGTTGAGCGGTATGTACCACCGGCTCGGCGATCACCTGGCCCGGCTGCCCATCGGCTGGTACAGCGCGGTCCGGGTCGGGGAGCTGTCGGTCCTGGCGGGCACCGGTGTGCTGAACGCGATGGGTGTCATCGCGCACCTGCTGGGACCGTTCATCTCCGCCTGCGTGACTCCCCTGACGATCCTCGTCGTGCTGCTCGCCTTCAACTGGCAGTTGGGCCTGGCCGCGGTGGTCGCCGTGCCGGTGGTCGCGGCGATCCAGCTCTGGACCGGACGCTCGATGGCCGCCCGCGACGCGGACAGCGCCGAGCGCGGCCACGAGGCTACCGGGCGGGTCATCGAGTACCTCCAAGCCCAGCCGGTGCTGCGCGCAGGCGGCCGGACCATCGAACGCTTCCGGTTGCTCGATGACGCGCTGCGGGAGGTCGAGCGCGCGTCTCGCCGTCAGACGCTGTCGGCGCTTCCGGGTGTGGTGGGCTTGACGCTCACGGTGCAGGCGATGTTCACCGTGTTGCTGGCGCTGGGCGCCCACCTCGCGCTCGCCGGGAGTGTCGGGGTGGCGGAGGTCCTGGCGATCCTGGTGCTCGCTGCCCGCTGCGCGGATCCGCTGCTGTCGCTGGCGGACATCGGCGGCAAACTCCGCGGCGCGCGATCCGAGCTGTCACGACTCGACACCGTGTTGCGCACCGAGTCGCTGCCGGAGCCCCGCGAACCGATCCAGCCGGACCGACACGACCTGGAGTTCGACTCCGTCGCGTTCCGGCATGGCGACCGCACGGTGATCGACGACGTGTCGTTGTCCGTGCCGCAGGGGCAACGACTCGCCGTTGTCGGGCCCTCGGGTGCGGGCAAGAGCACACTGTTGCGGTTGCTCGCGCGGTTCTACGACGTGGACGCGGGTGCGGTGCGCGTGGGCGGTGTGGACGTGCGTGCGATCAACACCGAGGTGCTGATGGCCCAGATCGCCTTCGTCTTCCAGGACGTCTTCCTCTTCGACGGCACGATCGAGGAGAACGTGCGTCTCGGCCGTCCCGACGCGACCGACGTCGAGGTGCGGGCGGCGGCGACCGCGGCGCGGCTCGACGAGGTGATCGAGCGACTGCCCGGCGGGTGGGCGACGAACGTCGGCGAGGGCGGCGCACTGCTCTCGGGCGGGGAACGCCAACGTGTCTCCATCGCCCGAGCACTGTTGAAGGACGCGCCCATCGTGCTGCTGGACGAAGTGACCTCGGCACTGGACCCGGTGAACGAGGCGGCTGTCCACGAGGGCATCGAACGCTTGATGGCGGGCCGGACGGTGGTGATGGTGGCGCACCGGATGCGGACCGTGCGGCGTGCCGACCGCGTCGTCTTCCTGGACGGCGGCCGGATCGTGGAGGACGGCAGTCACGACGAGTTGTTGCGCCGCGGCAGCCGCTATGCCGATTTCTGGGCGATCTCGGTGACGCCGGTCGCCGGTGCGTGAGTGGTCCGAGGCTCCACGTGCTTGCCGCGTCGAGGAACGCCGTGCGCTCGCTGCGGGCCGCCGCCCGCAGCGAGCGCACGCGCGTGGTCAGGGTGAAGTGGATGCTGCCGGTTTGGTGGACGCCTGCGCGTCGAGGTCGTCGGACGTGCAGGCCCCGCTGGCGCGGAATGGTTCGGCGAGTTGGGCGAGGTAGGCGTCCGGGTAGTCGGGCTTGGCGGCCATGCCGAGGTCGTCGCTGGTGAATTCACGCTTGGGATCGTAGGAGTAGGTGCCGAGCAGGTGGTCCCAGAGCAGCGTGAACAGGCCGAAGTTGACGTCGCCGACGCCCGCCCATTTGAGGTGGTGGAAGCGGTGAGCCTGGTTCAGCGCCAGCACGACGCGCAGCGGCCCGACGCGGTAGTCCACATTGGAGTGTTGTAGCAACAGTTGGACGACGGCGCACAGTGCGACCGCGTAGGCCACGCTGGTGGGCAGGCCGAGGAGAATGAGCGGGGTGAATCCCACGGCGGTCTCCAGGGTCTGGTGCAGGGGGTGTTTCATCAGCCCGTTGAACCCGTAGGCGCGTTTCACGCTGTGGTGCACCGCGTGCAGCCGCCACAGTGCCGGGACCTTGTGGCTGGCCAGGTGGACCAGCGTGATACCGAGATCGGCCACGAGGATCGCCGCCAACACCTGCGCGACGAACGGCCACTCGCCGGGCCAGATCCCGTCGAACGGCGTGATCGCGGTGAGCACGGGCACCACGGCGAGACTGGCGATCGTGAGGGATTCGTTGACCGCCGCATGGGCGGCATCGCGCCGGTCGTCGCCACGCGCCGCGTTCCACTCCTGCCGGTAGGGCAGGACGCGTTCGGCGGCGAAGGACACGGCGATGGCCAACAAGACCAGACCGACCAACCAGAACTTGGGGGCCCCTGCCGCGGCGATGGCGATGCCGGCGCCGTTGACGGCGAGGAGCATGAACGGCACGTAGCCGTATCTCACGAGTGTTCGCACGTCCCAAGCCTGCTGGCCACAGGCGGGCGGCGACTTGGACGAACTCGCTGACCCTCGCGATCCGGCTCACACCAGCGCACCGTGCCGACCAGGTGTGAGGGCGCCAGGCCGAACATCTCGTGGCTGACACGGGTGAGATGGGCGCTGTCGGCGAACCCGGCGGCGTGCGCCGCCGCGGTCAGCGTCCCACCCGCACGCGCGTGATCGATCGCGCGCCGGAGCCGAGCCCACCGCACATACGCGCGAAACGGCAATCCGAGTTCCTCGCCGAACAGGTGTCCGAGCCGCGATGCCGACAGGCCCACGGCCGCGGACAGCCGACCGAGTCCGGCCTCACCGTCGAGCATCGACGGGAGCAGGGCCGTCGCCTGGCGCAGCGCCGGGTGCACCGAGCGCGGCGGAACGTCACCCCCGACCTCGCCGAGCAGTCGGTCCGCCCACTGCCCTGGTTCGAGGGAGCACAACTCGACGTCGAGCGGTGCCAGGCCCGCGGCGGCCCAGGCCGCGGCCGAGTCGACAGGCAACCCGGTTCGCCGCACCCGCGCGGTCAGCGCGTGCCCGGTGACCCCGGCTGGATCGACGAACACGAGCAGACCGGCCGAACCACCGACCATCTCGTGCTCCGCACCGGCCGGGATCACCATCGAACCGCCGCGGACCCGGTCGCCCGACGCGTCGCGCAACTCGACCGCGTCCCGGGTGGCGACGATCTGCACCGCGGCGTGCCGATGCCGGTGCGCGGACGCGATCTCACCCGCGTAGATCAGCATGCCGGGGCGGAGCATCGCCCGTCCCCGCCAAGGTCTCCGGCGAGTCGACATCGGTCGGCCTCGATTCGTCGTCCACCGAGGTGCGCTGACACGTGTGGATCACCGCGGGTTGCCCAGAGTAGCGGTTGGCCGGACATCCCCTCGCGCAGACGGCGTGCGGGTCGGGGACTTGTGCGCCGGCCGGGTCAGGCGAGTTGGGTGATGGTGATGTCGGCGGGTCCGCTGGTGCCGGTGACCCCGTCGGGGGTGAAGCACTGCGCGGGGGTGGTGTTGAGCAGGGCCGCGGTCATCACGACGGCCGCGCCGGTGAACCTGCCCGCGGTCACCGTGCCCTGGTAGACCACGACGACTTCGTTGGCCGGGCGCAGCACCACGAGTCCGACTGCGGCCACGGTGGTGGTCTCGCCGGTGTTCCAGGTGATGGTCACGGTGATCGAGACGCCGCCCCCGAGGCAGGACACCAGGCCGTTCGCCGTGATCGCGAACCCGCCGGAGGTGATGGCGGGTGATCCGGTGGAGGCACAGGAGCCGTAGTCCGCGCTGGAGGTGATCGAGACGACCCTGGGTTGCGCGGTCACCCCCGGCTGGTAGGTGTTGGCGCCGCTGCCCACGCATGACAGCAACTCGGTGTCCGCGGCTTGGGCCACGGGCGCGGCGGCCACCACCCCGAACGCGGCCAGCATCGCGACGACGACGCTCGCGAAGGATCGCCGCACCGCCGGTAACAGCCCTCTGATCCCGATCGTCTGCATCGGAGCACTCCCCACCCTCGGAACTTGAACGGATCACACTGTAATCGCGCGCCGGGATGCCGATCGGGCGAAATTCGACGGCGGTTCATCGCCTGGGCGTGGTGCCGGTGTCCGCCAGTTCGAGCTGTTGCGCGTGAGAGACGCGTCTGCTTGCCGGGAGCCGATCTTTACTGCTTTACTATGTTACTAGTAAAGCAGGAGGAGGGTCTCGTGTTCGTCTTCCGGATCGACAACCGCTCGGGTGTGCCGCCCTATCTCCAACTCGTCCAGCAGGTGCGTCAAGCCGCGTTGCTGGGCTTCCTGCGGCAGGGCGACCGACTGCCGTTGATCCGCGAGGTGGTCGAGAGCTTGGCGATCAACCCGAACACGGTCGCCAAGGCGTACCGGCAGTTGGAGCAGGAAGGTCTCGTCACCGGGCGCCCCGGGCAGGGCACGTTCGTCAACGAGACGCCCACCGCGGGGATCCCCGCCACGACGTACACCTCGTTGCGGCGTGGCCTGGAGAGCTGGTTGAACCGGGCCCACGCCGCCGGGCTGGACGAGCAGGCGGTCAACGCGCTTTTCACCGCCGTGGTCAACCGAGCGAAGAATGAGAACATCGCATGACGACAACCGAGTACGCGCTGCGAACCGACGGGTTGGGCAAGCGCTACCGCCGGGCGTGGGCGCTGCGCGACTGCACCCTGTCCGTGCCGGCCGGCCGGGTGATCGCTCTGGTCGGCCCCAACGGTGCGGGCAAGAGCACGCTGCTGCGCCTGGTGGTGGGGTTGCTCGCGCCGACGTCCGGAACCGTGGAGGTGCTCGGCCAGTCCCCGGCCACCAACACCCCGCAGGTGCTGTCGCGCATCGGTTTCCTCGCCCAGGAGCACCCGCTCTACAAGCACTTCACCGTCGCGGACCTGCTCCGCATGGGCCGCTCCTGCAACCTGCGCTTCGACCAGGGCCTCGCCGAACGGCGGCTGGCGCAACTGGACATCCCGCTGGACCGCAAGGCCGGCGCCCTCTCCGGCGGCCAACAAGCCCAGGTGGCACTGGCGTTGGCGTTGGCCAAGCGGCCGGATCTGCTCGTCCTGGACGAGCCGATGGCCAGCCTCGACCCCGTCGCCCGACTCGAATTCCTCCGGGCACTGATGGGCGCGGTCGCCGCCGACGGTATGACCGTGCTGTTCTCGTCCCACGTCGTGCCCGAGTTGGAACGGGTCTGCGACCACCTGATCGTGCTCGACCACAGCCGGGTCGCGCTCGCCGGGGACATCGAGACCCTGTTGGCAGAGCACCGACTGCTCGTCGGTCCGCGCACGACCGCCGATCTCGACAGGGCGGGCACGGTCGTCGAGGCGTCCCACAGCGACCGGCACACCACGCTGCTGGTGCGCGACGGCGGCGGGCCGACCGCGCCCGGGTGGCAGGCCGACCCGATCGGGCTCGAAGACCTGGTGCTGGCCTACCTGCGCCGCCCGACCCGGCACGACGCCGAGGTCCCGGCCGTCTCCGAGGTGTCGGCATGACGTGGCTGACCTGGCGGCAACACCGCGCCGAAGTGTTCACGCTTGCCCTGCTGGTGGCGGTGATCGGCCTCTTCCTGCTCGTGGCCGGGTCGTCGATGCGCTCCCTGTTCCCCGACGGACCCGCGGCCTGCGCGGGCGGGCTGACCGACGGTTCCGACGCGTGCTCGACCGCTATCAGGCGGTTGAACGAGGAGCACGGGTACGCGTCCAAGATGCTGACCTTGTTCAACCTGGTGCCGTTCCTGATCGGCGCGTTCCTCGGCGCACCGTTGGTGGCCCGCGAACTGGAAGCCGGCACCTGGCAGTTCGCGTGGACCCAGGCGGTGCCGAGGATGCGCTGGCTGGCGGTCAAACTGGGTGCCCTGGGCGCGCTGACCGCGGTGCTCGCCGGCGCGCTCACGGCGTCGATCACCTGGTACCGGCAGCCGTTGGACGTGCTCAACAGCCGGTTCACCACCGACGCGTTCGACCTGGAAGGGCTCGTTCCGGCGGGGTACGCGCTGTTCTCGTTCGCCGCCGCCACGGTGGCGGGCGCGTTGCTGCGGCGCAGCCTGCCCGCGTTCGCGGTCGCGCTCGGCGCCTACCTCGCCGTCCGCGTCGTCGTGGCGGGGTGGTTGCGCCCGAACGTCCAAGCGCCGCGGAGCATCATGGAACGCGTGGCCGCCGACGACCCGACCCTCGACCCCGGAGGTTCCCGGCTGTCGACAGGCGACCGCGCCGACTGGATCCTCGCGTCGGGCTACGCGGACCCGTCGGGCCGTCACCTCTCGGTCTACGAGGCCGTGGAGATGGACGTCGCGGCACGAGGCGCCGGAGTGGATTTCAGCGCGTACCTGCACGAGCGCGGCATCCAGCAATGGGTCCTGTACCAACCGGCTGATCGCTTCTGGACGTTCCAACTCGTCGAGGCGGCCATCTTCGTCGGCCTCGCGGCAGCCCTGCTGGCACTCGTCGCATGGCGGATCAAACGCCGCGTTTTCTGAGCGCGGACCCGGCGTCACGGACTATCGCCGCAGGTGGACGCGGGGTGGGTGCGCGTTTGAGACCGGTCTCAAGACGTGCGCGATAGCCTGCCGTCGCCTGAAAGGAGCCTGCGTGACGAACGGGAATTTTCGGCCCCATCCGTTGCCGGCGGGCACCCCCAGCCTGGCGCGTGGGGTGCCGGACATGCCGACGGGCACCATCTTCGCGCTGGCGGCGGACGGTGGGTTCGTCGTGCCGCCCCAGGAGCAGGAGTTCGTCCTCCGCTTCGGGCGGAGCAGGGACGACGTGCACGTGCCCATCGGCGTCACCGATCCCTACGTCAGCCGGTCGCACGGGACGGTGGTCGGTGACGGCCGGGAGTGGTGGATCCACAACAACAAGGGCAGCCTGCCGCTTCAGCTTCCCGGCGATCTCCTGCTGCTCGCCGGTCAGGAGATGGCCCTCGCGCCCGGCTACACCCCGCTGTTCATCTGTTCCTCGAAGCACCGGGCACACCTGCTGGAGTTGCATGTCGTCGGTGCCGGGACGGCAGGCTCCGAAGGCGGAGAGCACGAGCGGACGAAGCCCCCTGAGGTCTACGACCTGAGCCCGGAGGAACGGCTGGTGCTCACCGCGCTGGCCCAGCGGTACCTGCGGCAGGACCGCTACGCCCAGCCGGTGTCGTGGAAACAGGTGGCCGAGGACCTCAACGAACTGGACGACGGCAGGCGGTGGACGCAGAACAAGGCGGCGCACACCGTCAACGCCGTGCGCAAGCGGCTCGCCGCGGGCCCGGATCCGGTTCCCGGCCTCCGGCGCGAGGACGGCGTCGGCGAGCCGGTGGGCAACGCGTTGAACCACAACCTGATCCTGGCGCTGCTGCGGACCAGCACGCTGGTGCCGTCCGACCTGAACGTGTTCGGCGATGCGGATGAGTGAGCCGGCGCCGATGTGGCGGAAAGGCGAGGTGGTCGACGACCGCTACGCGGTGACGGCGGTGCACGAACAGGGCGGGATGGGTGTGGTGTACCGGGTCCGGCACTTGGGGTGGAACATCGATCTCGCGGTGAAGTGTCCTCGGCCGGAGCTGTTCGACAGTTCGGCTAGCAGGCAGCGGTTCGTCGACGAGGCGGAGACCTGGGTGTCGCTCGGGCTGCACCCGCAGGTGTGCCATTGCTACTACGTGCGCGTGCTCGGAGGTGTGCCGCGGGTGTTCGCGGAGTACGTCCCCGGCGGCAGCCTGTACGACTGGATCGCGGACCGGCGGCTATACGAGGGCGAGGCGCCCGAGGTGCTGGGTCGGATCCTGGACATCGCGATCCAGACCGCGTGGGGCATCGACCACGCGCACGGCCACGGCCTGGTGCACCGGGACGTCAAGCCCGCCAACGTGCTGCTCGACGACGACGGTACCGCCAAGATCACCGACTTCGGACTGGCCCGGGCCAGGGACCTGGCCCTGACCGGCCCCACCTCCGCTCCGGGCGCCAGTATCCCGGTCCCCGGGGGCGGCGGGTTGACCCCGCGGTACGCCTCGCCCGAGCAAGCGGACGGGGTGCCGGTGGGCCGGCGCACCGACATCTACAGCTTCGCGGTGTCGGTGCTGGAGATGTGCGTCGGCAGGGCCACCTGGAAGTACGGACCCACCGCGGGCATCGCGCTGGCGGGCTACCGCGCGGGCGTCGTGCCCGGCGCGGTCGTCCTCCCGCGGGCTCTCGGCGACCTGCTCGAACGGTGCTTGCGCGAGCGCCCCGCCGGCCGGCCCGGCACCATGTCCGACGTCGCCGCCGAACTGGTCGACACCTACCGGGCCGTCACCGGCCGGCCGTACCCCCGGCGTGCGCCGGTCATGGCCGACCTGCTCGCCGACGAACTGAACAACCGGGCGTTGTCGCTGCTCGACCTCGGCCGTCCGGTGGAGGCGGAGGCTGCGTTCGAGCAGGCCTTGGCGGCCGATCCGCAGCACACCCGGGCCGTCTTCAACGCCGGGCTCGCGCAGTGGCGCAGGGGCGAGATCACCGACGACGAGCTGGTCACCGGGATGGAGGCGTTCCGCGCGCACACCGGCGACCACTGGGAGGTGCGGCTCGCGCTCGCCCGGATCCACCTGGAACGCGGCGACCTCGGCGCCGCCCGCGTGCTCCTCGACGAGTTGGCCGGGCAGCGGTCGCGGGAACCCGAGGTGCTCGCGACGCTGCGCGTGGTCGAGTCCGGAGAGGTCGCCGACGCCGGCCTCGTGCACGAACGGCGGGTGCCCTGGCGCCAGGACGGGTACGTGGTCCCGCTCGCCGTCACCCCCGACGGCGGGTTCATGCTGACCGCGGAGCGGGACGGCAGGATCCGGCTCTACAACGTGGCGACCGGGCAGTGCGTCCACACCGTCGGGGCGCGGCACGGCCAGGTGCACGCGGTCGACCTGACCCCGGACGGACGGTTCGCTGCCGCCGTCTACGAGGACGGGGCCCTGTGGTTCTGGGACCTGGCCGGGCCGCACGGCCGCCGCCTGAGCACCGGTGGCCGTGGCACGGTTCGGCTCACCCCGGACGGGCGCAGCCTGGTCCACAAGAGCCCGGACGGCGGGCTCCGCGTCCTGCGCACCGACCGCGACCGGCACCTGACGCTCGACGAGTCCGCGGGCGACGGGCCCATCGAGGTGAGCGCCGACGGCCGCCGAGCGCTGTCGGTCGGCCGGCACTCGGAAGGCTCGCACACGTCCGTCGTGCGGGTGTGGGACCTGGAGAGCGGCTCGTGCGAGCGCGAGCTGACCGTACCCGGGTTCATGGTGACCGCCCTGTGTTTCAGCGCGGACGGCGGTTTCGCGGCCACTGCTTCCTACGAGAAACCCGTCCACGTATGGGATCTGGCCGACGGGCGGCTCGCGCACGTCCTGGCGAGCGAGTCGACGCCGGACACCCTGTCGATGAGCGGGCACTTCCTGTTGTCCGGCAGCAAGTACGACAGCGCCATCCAGTTGTGGGAGCTGGGTGGCGGCCGGTGCCTGCGCACCTTCCAGGCCCACCGGAACAGCACCACCGTGGTGCACGTCGACGGCCGGTTCGCGCTCTCGGCGGGCCAGGACGGGACCGTCCGGCGGTGGCGACTGCCCGGTGACCACCGTGGCACGGCGTTGCTGAGCCGGCCACGTCCGCACGGCGAGCTGAACGAACGGGGCAACCGGGTCGACGCCCTGCTCGCCGACGCGGAGGCGGCGATGGCGGCCGACCGCTTGCCCGCGGCGCTCGAACTGCTGCGTCAGGCACGCGCGGTCGACGGGTACGAGCGGGCGTCGCGGGTCATGACGGCTTGGTGGGCACTCGGCCGCCGCGCTGTGCGCACAGGACTCCGAGCGGCCTGGTCGTCCACCCCGTTCGCGGGGAGCACGGCGGTGCACGCGGTGGACCTGACCGGTGACGGACGGCTCGCGGTGTCCGGCGACGGCGACGGGACGATCCGGTTGTGGGACACCCGGTCCGGCACCTGTCTGCGGGAGCTGCGCGGGCACCGCGGTGAGGTCGGGTCGGTCTGCCTGAGCGCCGAGGGGCGATGGGTGCTGTCGTCGAGCCGGGACGGCACGATCCGGCTGTGGGAGACCGGCAGCGCGACCTGCTTGCGCGTCCTGACCGCGACGCGGTGGTCGGTGGGCGAGTCGCTGCCGGTGCGGTTCAGCGCCGACGGAAGGCATGCCGTGGTGGGTATCGGCCGGCTGCCCTTGTGGGACCCGGGAACCGGCGGCCTGATCCGGGAGCTGGCGGTACCGGACGGCAGCAGCACCGCAGACCTGGGTGTCGGTTACGACGACCTGGCCGTGGGTGACGACGGCCGGCTGGCCGTGACGACGACGTATTCCGGGCTGCGGCTGTGGGATCTGCGCAGCGGGCGGGTCACCCGTGACCTGCCGAGCGGCTTCGGGTGGAGAGCGGGACGGGTGTCGCTCAGCGCGGACGGCCGTCTCGCGTTGACCGGCGGCCAGGACGGCCTCCGACTGTGGGACATCACGACCGGAGACGTCATCTGGACCGTCGACGGGCCGGAGACCAGGCTCAACGCGGTCCGGATGACCGCGGACGGGCGGTTCGCGGTCACGTGCGGCATCTGGTCGTACCCGGTGGTGCGGGACGTCCGCACCGGACGACCCCTGCGGGTGCTCGACGGTCACGAGCGCGGCGTGCGCGATTTCACGCTGACGCCGGACGGCCGTTTCCTGCTGACCGCCAACCACGACGGCTTGCGCCTGTGGGAACTCGACTGGGAACTCGACGCGCGCGAGGCCACCGACTGGGACGACGGCGCGACCCCGTTCCTCGAAGCGTTCCTGCACCGGCACGGTCCACAGTGGACGAGCTCCGATCTCGACGCGCTGCTGCGCCGGCTCCAAGACGTCGGCTACGGCCGGTTGCGCGCCGACGGCGTGCGGGCTCGGCTCAAGCGCATGACGACCTGACACACCAACGAGTTCACCGCCCCGACCACACAGGGAGAGACCGAGGCGATGTCCATCTTCCGGCAGAGCAAACCGACCGCGTCCGAGGACTGCACCAAGCACAGCCCGTGCCGCGAGTTGCTGGCGATACCCGCCGCGCAGCGCGACTCTCTGTTCCGCCTGATCATCGCCCGGACCGCGGACCTCGGCCCGGACGCGATCACCATCTACCTCAACGACGAGTTCGCCGCGCTCCTGGTGGCGATGGGGCCGGGCGAGTCCGGCAGGCACCAGCGGGCGTTCCCCGTCCTCGGCCACCTGGCGGCCCGGTGGGGCATCGCCCACCAGGAGCTGCTCTTCCGCGCGATGGACAACATGCGCGGCGACAACGTGTCGGTCCAGACCTACGACCAGCCCGAGAGCTCGCCGCTGCACATCGTCGTCGACCAGGGCGTGTCGGGCGTCGCCCAGCTGGTACGGCTGGAGGAGCTGCTGGGCACCGACCTCCCGTACGGAGCGCTCATCGGCATCCCGCGCGAGCACCAGATCGTCGCGGTGCCGATCCGAAAGCACCGCGACATCAACACCATGCAGCCGCTGCTGAAGCTCGTCCACCAGGTCGGCTCACAGGCCTCCGACCGGCTCAGCCTGGACGTGTTCTGGTACCACAAGGGCCGTCTGCATCCGTTGCACGCCGATGGGAACAACGGAGAACTGGATCGGATATTCCCGCCGGACGAGTTCTTCCAGCTCGTGGAACATCTGCGGGGCACCTGACACGGCCCCTCGGGTCAGCAGTGAACGCGGTGGAGCCCTCCTCACCGACCGCCCGGGCACGTCCTTCGCATCGCCGCACAAGCCGCCTCCCTCGCCGGCGCGACGGACGTGGAGCGGCCGGTCTCAGGGTTCGGTCCCGGCGCGGCGCCATTCGCTTGGTGTGATGCCGTACGCGGCGCGAAAACGGCGGGTGAAGTGGGTGGGGTCGCCGAATCCCCATCGGCGGGCGATCGTGGCGATGGTGCGGCTGCGGTCGGTTCGTCGGATGAGGTCCTCGCGGGCGCCTCGGAGTCGTTCGCTGATGATCCACTGTTCCAGGCTGAAGCCGGCTTGCGCGCAGATCTTGTAGAGGTGGCGCAGCGAGGCGTTGTGCGCCGAGGAACAGGGCCTGGGCCTCCCAACTGTCGGAGTTCAACGGCCAGCCGTGGCTGAGCACGACCGGGCGACCCGCGCCCCAGTCCTGTAGAAGATCCGCGTGCCGTCCGAGGTTGTGATGTGGGTCAACGTGGTTCCCTTCGAGTCGAGCGGGCCGTGTCCCGGCCACACCGGCGACGATCCCGGGAACCCTTCGTCCCTCGAATCCCGCAGCCGCGTAGTGCGCGCCGCGCGCCTGCGCGATCACGTAGCCGAACGGCCAAGGCGCGAGTTCGTACCGTTCGCCGTATTGGAGAAACCATTACCCAGCGCTGTCTCTCCCTTGGGCTGTTGCTTCCACACGTCACACGAAAGTGGAACGCGACAACGTCACCAACTACAGGGAGACACCAATGCGCAACGTCGGACGTGTTCGTTTCGGAGCCGTCGCCATCGCGTCGGCCGCCGTCCTCGCGCTCACCGCGTGTGGCACCGCCGCCGGGAACGACAAGCCGGCCGCCGCGCCCGCCGCCACGCCCGCCGCCGCCGTGCTGAGCGAGCAGGAGATCGGGGCGCTGTTCGACACCTGGAACCAGGCGCTGGCCACCGGCGACCCCGGGAAGGTCGCCGACCTCTACGCCCCCGACGGGGTGCTGCTGCCCACGCTGTCCAACAACGTCCGCTCCGACCGGGCCGAGATCGTCGACTACTTCGAGCACTTCCTCGCGAACAAGCCCAGCGGCCGGATCCTGGAGCGCCACGTGAAGGTGCTCGGCCCGAACGCCGCGATCGACGCCGGCATCTACCGGTTCACCCTCGGCAAGGACGGCAGCACGGTCGACGCCCGCTATACCTACGCCTACGAGCGGGTCGACGGCAAGTGGCTGATCGTCAACCACCACTCCTCCGCCATGCCCGAGAAGCCCTGACCCACCCGGCGCGCAGCACGATCCGGACGCACAACCCGCCGCCGATCGGCGGCGGGCAGACCCGGGCCCCGGTCGACCACCTCGAGCACCGCCTTCGGGCCTTCGCGCCTGGTGAGGACGCCCAACCGGTGGCCCTGGTGGACGGCCCGCGACACCTGTTCGGCGCGCCCGCGCTCCTACCGCACACCTCTCAACCGCACGTCGGTTGCCGTCAACACCGTCCGGAGATCAGCGGACCTCCCCGAGACCATTGCGCCGAGAACCGCAGGGTCTTCGCCAGCGGTCACCTCCCGGTCGGACGCCACGTCCTGCTGCCCGACAGGCAGGCGGGTCCGGTGACCGACCTCGACGACGATGCCGTCACGGCCATCGCCAACGACCAGGACGACGCCGTCCGCAGCTACCTGGTGGCCCACCGGAGGTCGCCGTACGGCATGCAGGCCGCCACGACTTTCCTGCGTTTCGTCGTGGACGACCACACGCTCTTCGTCGAGTGCGACCGGACGGTGTTGCCGCCGCTGTTGCGCGAGTTGCGCATGCAGGAACGGACGTCGGACCGCTTCGGGTTCCGCGACTTCACAGACGCGGAGGTGCTCACGTCGTCGGTCGGGTGGATCGGCACCTTCTTCAGCGCTCCGTTCAGGCTGATCCACAGCCTGTCCCTCAAAGCGCGCACCAACCTCTCCCACCGCCGTGAAGCCCGTGTCGTTCGGAGGGCGCTGTTGCACGACTACGGCGTCGACGTCACCATCCGGGAACTGGCCGCCTCCGGTCCGTTCGACAACAGCCTCCAGCTCACCGATCTCGACCGGGACCTGAAAGTCGTGGAGCGTCACGTCCTGGAGGCGCTCATCGCTTTCCTCGACGACCGCGGCGTGGACTCCAGCGAGTTGCACAGCAGGCAGACGGCGATCCTCAACCAGGGCGTCATCCAGACCGGCGGTACGAGCAACATCGGCGCGCTCGCAGTCGGAGATCGAGCCAAGGCGAGCACCCGCGACGACCAGGAAAGGACGACACGCTGATGAACAAGGGTTTCCAGGTACACGGCGGCAACGTCACCATCGGCACCGCTGTCGTCGGCGACGACGCGCACGCGGAGGTCGAGGAGATCCACATCGGTAGCCCTTCCGACGTGGCCACCGCAACGGGCTCGCCGGGCTCATCGACCAACGACCTGTCCGGTACCGCCGGGAGCGTGGTACAGGCCCGCAACGTCGGCACGGTCACCGTCCACTCACCTCCCGGCGAGCAGGCTTGACGGGAGCTCCTTCGACGAGGCGCGCGCCCCTGACAGATACTCGACGTCACCGCCGACCACGGGTCAGAGCCACTCGTCTTGCAGTCCCGTCCTCGGCGCCGGAAGCCCGCGAGTGCAGCGGTTGACCAGGGTCTGGTCGGTTTCGGACCAGGCGACGTAGTCGTGGGAGCGGGCGATGGTGGTCGGTTTGAGCGCCGGCGCCTTGTCGTCCGTCCAGTGAGGGTACGTCGACGGCAAAGGTCCACCGTCCGTGCCGGGCGCCGAGTTTGCTTGCCGGTGGCCTCACGAGCGTCTGCCGTATGCGACCACAGGCCGTATCGCCGCAGGCCGGCACTGATCGCACTTGTCGCGAAGACAAGGGCGGCCGGTTGAGCGTGAACCGAATGCCCCGTTGGGGCGGACCTAAAGCGGTTGACGTGGTCGGCCGGAATATTCTGGGTTATTGCGAATCCTGGTCTCGGGTTCACCCGGTCGGATGTGTCTCTGTTACCGGTTTTCCGCTTCAATGGCACGGCGTCGCTGGATCGTCGGCGACGCTGCCGACTCGACGTCCGGGGGGATTTTCATGCTGCCTGTGGGGGATTTCTGATCTTGTAACCCTTGGTGTTGGACGCAAGCAATCGTCCGAGCGGCCTCGGGTACTTCGTACTGTGCCGTCCTGGCATGTATCGGCTGATTTGGCATGTGCTGTCGCCGATTCGGTCAGCTCCTTCATGTCCGGATTTGTGTTGCGCGTTGTTCGCGTACTGATCGGATTCGGTTTGGGGGAGTGGTGACGGAAATCGGCGTGACGTGGACGAGCCGGGTTCGCTGGTTGGCGTCGGTGTGCGTGTTGTTGGTGGCGGCGAGTTTGTTGCAGCCGGTGACGTGGGCGCGCGCGGCGGCGGGCGAGGTGCCCGGGGTGACCGCGGGAGCGGGGCCGGTGGACAGACCGGCGCCCGCGTCGGCGCGTCCGGATGAGGCGGTGCCGCCGGAGCAGTGGCCACCGGAGGTCCCGGCAGGCGTCAAGGCCGGCGGGGAGCCGGTGCGGTTGTCGGCTGAGGACTGGGCGCGGGTGCGCAAACCCGGTGAAGCCGGAGCAGCGGACGAGGAGATCTTCGCCGGGGTTGTGACGCGTCCCGGGTTCGCGCTGGGCGACACCTCCTTGATGGCCTACTTCGACGTGCGGGACGACGCTCGGGCCTGGTCGTCCTGGCGTGCCAGGGTCTTCGAGAAGTCGACGGGCACCGAGCAGGTCTCGGCGGTGTTGCCGCGGTCGGAGTTGCAGACCCCGTGTGGCGCGGTGCGGCAGTTCTGCCGCACGTTCGGCGTGCTCGAAGGGTGGGTGCTCGACCCGGGCAAGGAGTACTTCGTCACGCTGGCGGCCATCCTGGACGAGGGTGGCGAGGTCGTCTCCGCACCTGGGCCGGACACCCGCCCGCGCACGACGATCATGCCGCCCGAGATCCCGGTCGAGCAGACGTCCGGCTGCGGTTGTGGCACGGCGTTGAGCCTGACCGGCGTGCGGCAGGCGTTCCGCGGTGACGGGGTGAACACGGCGACCGGGGCGTTCACCCGCGTCGAGCCGGACTTGGCGATGGCGTCGTTCGGTGTGCCGTTCTCCTCGACGCGGGTCTACTCCTCGACCCTGACCGTCGCGGGCCTGTTCGGGCCGGGCTGGGCGTGGTCGTACGGGATGCGGGTCACGGAGACCGATCAGGGCGCGATCGTGCTGGCGGACGACGGCGCGAGCGTGCTGTACCGCCTCGTGGACGGTGCCTACAAGCGTCCGGCGGGTGTGCGCTCGACACTGCGCAAGACCGACACAGGGTGGGAACTGGTCACCCGGAGCCAGTTGAAGTACGGCTTCGACGGTGAAGGCCGCCTGGTGTCCATCCGCACACCGCGCGGGATCGGCGTGACCCTCGCCTACAGCGACACGGAGATCACGATCACCGACCCGTCGGGTCGGGTGGTGCGTGCGCGTGTCGAAGGTGGTCTGATCCGTTCGATCACCCTGCCCGACCACCGCAAGGTCCAGTACGAGTACGACCAGGCCGGTCGGCTCGCGGTGTACAAGGACGCCCGCGCCGGGCAATGGCGGTACGGCTACTCGGCCGAGGGTCGGCTGACCGAGGTCGTGGACCCGCAACCGCACCGCACCACGCTGGTCCGCAACGAGTACGACGCCTCCGGGCGGATGGCGCGCCAGTTCGACGCGCTGGGCAACGGCACGAAGTTCGAGTGGAACGCCGACCGGCAGGAGGCGATCACCACCGACGCGGACGACGTGGTGGTCCGCGACGGCTACCGCGGCAACGTGCTGGTCCACACCAGGCGCGGCGCGGGTGACACCGACAACCACCGCTACGACGGCTCGCTCAACCGCAACCTGCTGGTCAACGGCAACCACAACCAGCACGAGAGCGAGCACGACGCCAACGGCAACCCGACCAGGCGCGTTGCGCCACAGGGCTTCGACGAGAAGACGAAGTACGACGAGCGCAACAACCCGATCGAGTTCGTCGACGCCAACGGCCAGGTCTGGAAGAACACCTACAACGAGTTCAACGAACTCGTCCGCAGCACCGACGCCGAGAACAACTCGATCAGCCACACCTACGACGAGCGGGGCCTGCGCACCACCACGACCGACCAGCGCGACAAGGTCACCCGCTACGAGCACATCCCACCGGGGCAGCCCAACTCCGGTCTGCTCGAAGCGGTGATCTCGCCGGAAGGACGTCGCACCGAGGCCCGCTACGACCTCACCGGCCGCCGGACCGCCTCGACCGATCCGCGTGGAACGGCGCCGGGCGCCGATCGGCGGGCGTTCACCACCGATTACCGCTTCGACCCGCAGGACCGCGTGGTCGAGGTGTCCGAGCCGGGCAAGCGGCACCTGTGGCGCACGAACTACGACGAGGTCGGACGCGTCAGCAGCACCGTCAACCCCGAGCACGTGAAGGTCGAGTACCGCTACCTCGACAACGGCCGCCTGGCCTCGGTCACCGACCCGCGCAAGACCACTTCGGTCACCTACACCAACGCCGGGCGCCGCGCCGCCGTGCGCATCGAGATGGGCCACGGCGAAACCGACATCGTCACCGCCTACCGCTACAACGCCAAGGGCCTGCTGCACCAGACGATCTCGCCGCGCGGCAACGTGCCGGGTGCGAACGCGGCCGACTTCACCACCACGTACCGCTACGACGCCAACGACAACCTCGTGCGCATCTCACGCCCGTACCCGAACGGGCAGATCGTGCACAAGGACGTCAAGGTAGACGATCTGGACCGCACGACGTCCACAGTGGACGAGTTCAACAAGCCCTCCAGCTTCCAGCGGGACAACACCGGTCAGGTCACCGAGACCACCGACACCCTCAACCGCAAGCTGTCGATGGGCTACGACCGCAACGGCCGCCAGACCTCCACCACCGACGCCGGCCGCAACACCACGAAGACCACGTACGACAAGGCCGGCAACAAGGTCCGCCAGGAGAACGCCACCGGCGGCGTCACCACCTGGACCTACACCGACGACGGACTGCTCGCCGGCGTCACCGAGCCGCGCGGCAACATCGAGGGCGCCGACCGCGAGCGGTTCACCACCCACTTCGAGTACGACCTGGCGGGCAACCGCACCAAGGTCGTCGACCCGCTCGACCACACCACCGTCTCGACCTACGACGCCAACAACCGGCTCACGTCGGTCACGGACGCCAACAACCACACCACCCACTACAGCTACCGGGAGGACAACCAGATCGAGAGCGTCCACGCTCCCGACGCCCGATACCACCCGCACGCGCCGCACAACGACGCCACCGTCTACAGCTACCACGCCGACGGCCTGCTGGCGGCCATCCGCGATCCCAACCACCACGTCCGCCGCATCGACTACGACCGCGCCGGCCGCCCCACCAGCACCACCGACCCGCTCGGTCGCCGCGTCGAAGCGACCTACGACGTCGAGAACAACCTCATCTCCGCGATCACCCGCGGCGAGCACGAACGTCTCAGCGACGCTGAACGCGCCAAGCGCACCATCGTCGACACCTACGACATCGTCGGCCGCCGCACCGATCGTGCTCTGGGCGACGGCGGGCCGAAGTACAAGTGGGGTTACGACGCCAAGGACCGCATCACCTCCTACGGCGACCCCCTCGGCGTGCGCAACGTGGACTACGACGACGAGGACCAGATCACCAAGATCACCCGCGCGGAGGCCGGGCGCAGCGATACCTTCGAGTACCACCACGACGTGCGCGGCAACATCACCGGCCGCGACTACCCCGACGGCACCCGCGTCACCAGCGGTTACGACGCCGACAGCCGCATGACCGAGCTCACCGTCTCCGGTGGCGCCGCCGGCACCAGGGCCGCCACCTGGCGGTTCGGCTACGACGTCGCCGGCCGCCGCACCAGCACCACCCTGCCCCCGCCCACCGGCCTGGTCGAGCGACGCACCTACGACGACGCGGGCCGCCTGACCGCCATCGGCACCGAACGCACACCGGGCACCGGTCCACCGGCAGACGTGCAGGACCCCGTCTCTGCTTACCGTCTCGACCTCGACCCGGTCGGCAACCCGATCAAGGTCACCACCACCCGCGGCGGGGTGTCCGAGGCGGTTTCCTACGCCTACGACCCGGCCGACCGCGTCACCTCCGCCTGCTACGCCGCCACCAGCTGCGACCAGCACGCCGCCAACGCCGGCCGCATCGACTACACCTACGACCTGGTCGGCAACCGCCTGACCCAGAAGCGCACCGGCAACGCCGGCAGCGACACCACCCGCTACCACTACGACGCCGCCGACCAGCTCACCAAGCGCGTCGTCACGCAGAAGCACACCGGCAACCGCCCCGACGGCGAGACCAACGGGTGGCCCAGCACGGTCACCCACTACGACTACGACCTCAACGGCAACCAGACCAAGGCCGGTCGCGACACCTCCACCTACAACCTCGACAACACCCTGGCCACCGCGACCACCGGCGGTCGCACCACGGCGTTCGCCTACGACGCCACCGGCCTGCGCCTGACCGCCACCTCCGGCGAAGGCGCGACCGCCACCACGCAGCGCTGGACCTGGGACGTCAACGGCACCCTGCCCCAGATCGCCCTCGACACCACCACCAACGCCACCGGCGCCACCACCGAGCGCCGCGGATTCACCTACGGCCCCGACGACGAACCTCTGGCCCTGCTCGACCCCGCCACCGGCGCCCACGCCTACACCCACGACTGGCTCGGCGGCGTGGCCAACATGCTCAGCCCCAACGGCGTCCCCGAAGCGGGCTACGACTACGACCCCTTCGGCAGCCCCCGCCAAGGCGAAACCCTCGAACCGGGCGACCCGACCGGCCCCGCCAACCCGCTGAAGTACACCGGCGCCTACCAGGACTCGACGTCGGGCGAGGGCAACTACTACCTCCGGGCCCGCAACTACAACCCCGACACAGGCAGGTTCACCAGCACCGACCCGATGCCCCAACCGGGGCCCGCGATCTCCGCCTACGCCTACGCCGAGAACAACCCGCTCTCCTACACCGACCCCACCGGCGCGGTAGTGGACGCGGGCGGCGGCAGCGGCTCACCCTCCGAGACAGGGGCTACGCAACCGACCGGCCCCAGCCCCGAGGACATCGCCAAGGCGCAGCAGATCCAGAGCAAGAGCCTGCTCGACGTCATCCTCGAGGCCGGCGGCCAGATCCTCATGGAGTTCCTGGGGATCAACGACATCATCAACTGCCTCAAGGGCGACATCGGCGCCTGCGTCTCGATGGTCATCGGCGCCCTGCCCTGGGGCAAGATCTTCAAGGCCAAGAAGATCGCCGAAGCCATCTTCCGCGCCGGCAAGGCCGTCGTCACCTTCTTCCAGGAGATCAAGTGGGCCCGCGCCATCATCCAGGGCGCGGAGAAAGCCGCCGAAGCGGCCAAGGCAGCCGCCGCGGCAGCGGCCAAGGCCGCGGCGGAGAAGGCGGCCAAGGCGCGGGCGGTAGCGGAGGAGGCGGCCAAGAAGGCCGCGGCGAAGGCGGCCGAGCGCGCCAAAGCGGTTGCCGCCAAGGCGAAAGCGGCGACCAAGAAGAAGGCGGACAACGCCGACGGCGCCTGCCCGGTGCGCCGGAAGTCGAAGCACAGCTTCGCGGCGGGCACACTGGTGCTGCTGGGCGACGGCTCCCGCGTGCCGATCGAGCGCGTCGAGCCGGGTGACGTCGTCCTCGCCGTCGATCCCACGACCGGGTGGAGTGGGGCGCGAAGCGTCGTCCGAACCATCCGCACCAGTCATGACAAGGACTACGTCGACCTCGGCGTCCGCGAAGGCGGCGGCGCGTCGCACACCGTCACCACCACCGCCGATCACCCCTTCTGGTCGGTGACCGCGGGCCGGTGGGTCGAGGCGGGCGAGCTCCGGTCGGGTGACCTGCTCCGCACCCCGACGGGGACGCGTGCGGAGGTCACCGGCGCCCGACCGCACCACAACCGCCAACTCACCTTCGACCTGACGGTCGACGGCATCCACACGTACCACATCGTCGTCGGCACCTCGGGCGTGCTGGTCCACAACGACGGGGAGCCCAGCGACGACCTGCTCGACTACGCCGACGTCAACGTCGGTCGAACGAACGTGGCGTGCGAGGTGACGGCCAGGGACGGGGCCAAGGGTTACGGCATCAGCCAACGCAGGTCCTTGGACGACCTGACCCCCGAAGTGCGCACGGCGACCCAGATCACCGGGCACCACCGCGGCTGCGGTGAGATCGGCGCCCTGTGCGACCTGGAGAGCCGAGGCCACTCGATCTACGGGAGCACGCCGCAGTCGGTAGACGTCCAAGGCGGCAGCGAGGGGTACGGTTGGGACCGCCACGGCGCCCCGCGTGAACCGTGCCCGGCGTGTCGGGACCTGTTCGAGTACTTGAACCAATGACGTACACACCGGCGGAGGACGCTCGAAGTGCACCTCGATGACTCCTCGTCACTCGTCGACGAGATCAGGTCGACGGTGGCGCGGCGTTGGACCGAGCCGTTGTTCCGCCCCCCGGGGTACCTCCGGGCGCCCCGGGGGCGGAGGTTCGGCGACGTGCTGTCCGATGAGCGGATCGCGATCTTCGAGACCGTGCACGGCGTCGAGATCCCCGAGGGCTACCGGGCGTTCCTGACCGAGGTGGGTGACGGCGGGTTGGGTCCCGGATACGGCTTGTGCCCCTTGAGCACCTGGCGGAGTGTCGAACTGCCCGGGAACCTGGCCGAGGTGGAACTGGACGGACGGGTGCACCGAGGCCTGCGGGTGGTGGAGTGGGGAGGCACCGAGGCCACGGTGCTCCTCGTCACCGGCCCCAACCGGGGCAGGCTGGTGGATCGCCGGGAAGCCGGTGTCGGAAGTCCGCCGGAGTTGCGCCCTGAACCGGATTTCCCGCACTGGTACCTCGGCTGGGCCCAGTCGGCGAATGCTTCCGTTGCCGCGCCGCGATCCGAAGAAGCACTGCTCGCGCTGCTGTCGAGCGCTGACGAAGCGGAGCGGGCTCTGGCCGTGTACGAGCTGGGCGCCCTGGAAAACCCGTCCCGGGAAAGCGTTCGGCTGATCGAGATGTCGGCCTTGGTGGACCCTGCGTCGAACGTTCGCTACCAAGCGGTTCAGGTGCTTGGTGAGTTCGGCGCGCGGTCGGTGGACGTGTTGTTGAAGGCGTTGCGGGACGAGAAGCGCTCGATCAGTCGGCGAGCACTGGTCCACATCATGCGGCTGGCCGGTGCCTCCGGTGCGTGGCAGGAGGCAGTGCGGATCATGCGCTCGGGTACTGACCGTGTGGGGATGCAGATCGCTGACGACCTGGAAGCTCGACGTGTTGCGGGAATGGTGATACCCGGCGGGTGATGGATGGTGATCAAGCTCGAGCACGGTGCCGTCGGTCGCTGACCCGACACGCGGGTCAGCACGCCTGGTCGGAGGGACCTTCGGTGAGCGCGTCGGCGGGTTGTGGTCGGCCGTAGAGGTATCCCTGGGCATGTGTGCAGCCCGCCAGCCGCAGCCAGTCGGCTTGCTCCCGGTGTTCGACGCCTTCCGCGACGGTACGGGCGCCCAGGGTGTCGGCGAGGCCCAGGACGCAGCGAACGACGCCGGCCGCGCGTGCGTTGTGGCGCAGTTCGGCGGTGAACGACCGGTCGACCTTGATCACGTCGAACGGGTGCCTCAGCAGGTAGCCCAGGGAGGAGAAGCCGGTCCCGAAGTCGTCGAGCGCGACTCGCACGCCGAGCCCCCGCAGGTCCGTCAGGGTGTCGAGGGCGTTCTCGTCGGCCCAGGCGGACTCGGTGACCTCCAGGGTCAACGCGGCGGGAGGCAACCCGACGCGGCTGACCAGGTCGGACACGGCCGCGGTGAAGCCGGGGTCCCACAGCTGCTTGGTGGACACGTTGACCGTGACTCCCCACGAGCGCCCCTCGGCGTGCCACCGCGCCGCCTGCTCGCACGCGGTGGTGAGCACGTGGTGTCCTAAAGGGACGATGACGCCGGTCTTCTCGGCCGTCTCGACGAACTCGCCGGGACTCACCAGCCCGTAGCCGGGGCGTTGCCACCGGACCAGGGCTTCCGTGCCGGTGACCTCGCCCGTGCCGAGCTCCACGATCGGCTGGTAGTGGACGACGAACTGGCCGTCCGCGAGTGCGGTCAGCAGCTCGGCCGCCGCGCCGGACCGTTGGGTGCCGAGCGGGCGTGTCCGACGAACCGGTGTGTCGAGTGGGGAACGCATCGGCGGCACGATGGGGCCACCGGCGGCCGGTGCGTCGCCGCTGTCCGGGGCTTCCCGTTCGGTGGCGGTGAGCAGGAGGTAGTCGGGGCCTTCGGACCGCTCCACGGTGATCGAGCGCAGTTCCAGGTGGCCGGTCGTGCCGTCGTCTCGGATGATCGGGATCTCGTAGCCCTCGCCACCGCGGTGGTCGCGCGACAAGCCCGGCAACGTCGTGACCGTGCCGTCGCGCAGCAGCGGAAGCGCACGTCGGTTGTACAGCTGCGGGGTGCCGGTGTGGTCGAGGAGGAGCAGTCCGATCGGGCTGGCCTCCAGCACAGCCGCTGCCGCCCGGCGTTCGTCCTCGGCGCGCAGAGCCGCCGTCCGTGCCAGCCGCCCCGAGT
Source organism: Saccharothrix sp. CCNWYY140 (assembly GCF_037401995.1). NCBI lineage: Bacteria > Bacillati > Actinomycetota > Actinomycetes > Pseudonocardiales > Pseudonocardiaceae > Saccharothrix > Saccharothrix sp. CCNWYY140. The sequence goes on along the minus strand of NZ_JBBEGC010000001.1, from coordinate 117,662 downwards.
GGACCATCGCGTGCAGGGCCATCGAACCGATCACCAGGCCGACCAGCGGTAGCAGAGCAGCCGAGATCGCGCCGATGTCGAATGCGGCGGTTCCACCCCACAGCCGGGACGACAGCACGATCCCGGTGCCGATCAGATACCCCAGCACCACGCCCACGGCTTTCACCGGCAGGCGTTCACCGCTGTGCACCAGGGTTCGGCGCACGGTCGTGCCGAAGACGAATCCCAGCGTCCTCTGCGGATCGGGCAGAGCAAGGCACGCGACCGCGGCGCAGACGCCTTCCACCACGGCCACCCACCACCGGTCGTTGCCGCCGCGAACCCACGAGCCCATGACGACCACCGCGAGCACGGCGGCTGCCGGCCCGAGCGGACCCGCGGTGACCGACTGGACGACCAGGCCGATCGCGCCCAGCCAGGCGAAGACCAGCGTGAGCCGCTGCACCTGCGACATGCGGTCGGGAGCGGTCCGCGGCGTCGACGGTTTCCAGCGGAGTACCGAGCGGGTCAGCACGGCCACGCTCCTCGGGGGAAGTGCATTCGAATCGCCGGGAACGCACTATTCTGGCGGGCCGGTATTCTGACAACCGCCGTTTGGGCTATTGCTGGTTCGTGAAGACGCTATCGGGCGGCGGCTGCCCGGATTCGATACGTTCTTTGTGCGGTGTGCGGTGTGCGGCGTACTGAGCGTCGGAGAATTGAAAGGGTTTTCACTTTCGTTGCCCGGTAGCGGGGCGACAGGGTGCCGCCGGTGCTCGGCCATGTCGTAGAGTCTCCAGCCACAGGGTGTTCAGCAGCGCAGCATCCCACTCACGACGGACCGGTCCGACGGCCGGCGACGGGGAGGGTGCTCGTGGTCGAATCGGTGCTGACCTTGGCTCAAGACCTGGTCGAGCTGTCCCGGCTGGTCGAGGACGACGACGTCGAAGCGGTCACCGGACGTTTCCTCGACCGGCTGGTCCGGACCGTGCCGGACTGCGACCACGCGATGATCACCGTGGCGGGTCGCGACGGCGCCGGCGAGACCGTGGCCTCCAGGCTCGGAGCCACGGTGGAAGACGGAACGCACACCGCCTTGGAGATTTCGGCGGCGGATCCGGTCGGTGAGGCGCTGCGGTTCCGGGAACCCCGCCGGATCGTGGACACCGAAACCGAAAGCCGCTGGACCGCGTTCACCGGGGCCTTGGCGGTGCGGGGGTACCGATCCGCCTTGGTGCTGCCGGTGCCCACCGAACATTCGCCGGCGGCGGTGCTGACCCTGTTGTCCCGAAAACCGCATCGGTTCGACGACAGCGGCTACGACGTCGTGCTCCTGTTGACCTTGCACGCCGGCGTCGCTTTCGACAACGTCCACGTCTACCACGACAGCCGCAAACTGGTCGACAACCTGACCGCCGCACTGCACAGCAGGCATGTCATCGGCCAGGCTCAAGGCATCCTCATGCACCGCTTCGACATCGACGTCGAGAAGGCGTTCGCGGTGCTGCGAAGAGCGTCCCAGCACGGCAACGCCAAACTGCGGGACGTGGCACGCGAGCTCGTCGCCGCCCAGGAAGCAGGAGACCTGACCAGCACCCTCATCCGACACGGCATCCTCGACGCCGACCACTGACACCCACCGGCTGCCTTGATCGTCCAGGGCCCGTGGTGCCGACCCCGTGCGATGCTCCTCCGGGTGCAGCAGGTCGGACAACGCCGTCCCCGTCGGCGCGCAGCCACCGCGCGCGCCACGGCCTCGTCCAACGCGGCTCGCGTGCGCGGGCACCGCAGCGCTTCGAGGTCGGCCACGGTCACGCTGCGGACCCGGACACCGACCACTTCCGCTGTCGGGGGAAGTGCGTTGGGTCGCAACGGTCCACCCCACATGATCGGGGTGCGGGCGCTCGCGCGGACGCCCGTCGGCTGCCCCGGTGGCACGACCGCGGAACCCGCGCAGTGCCAGGACTGGGACGTGTGCATGGTCGCGGACGCCGCGAAGTTCCTGCGCCGCAACATGTGCGAGATGCGCAACCCCTCGGCGACGGCCGTGAAGCAGGGGATCTCAGTCGGGTCGGGCGACGACTACCCCTACAAGGTCGACTTCCAGTGGCTCGACCTCACCCACGTGCCGTCGGGGCTGTACGACGTGGTGAACGTGGTCAACCCCGACCGCAGCCTGGTCGAGAAGAGGTACGACAACAACGCTTCCTCCATCGCGATCTTCCTGCGGTGGCCGCAAGGGGCGAAGAGTCCGCCGGCGGAGATCACCGAGCCGCCCCGCGTCGAGCTGATCCGCAGTTGTCCGGGGCGGGAGCGTTGCGCCCTCCAGTCGCTACCCCCGGTGCGGTGACATGCGGCTCCCGGTGTCGCTGGTAGCCGTCCTCGTCGCCGCGAGCGTCGGGGCGGCCTCCGACACCACCCCGCCCACCGCGCCGGGCGATCCCCGCGTGAGCGGCCTGACGTGCGAGCGGCTGACGCTGTCGTGGACGGCGGCCACGGACGACGTGCGTGTGGCGTCATACGACGTCTACCACGACGGGCAGCACATGACTTCCGTCGCCGGGACATCGGCCGACCTGACCGTCGTGCCGGGCGCGGTGCGGGGCTTGTACGTCAACGCCCGGGACGCGGCGGGCAACGTCTCGCCGGCCAGTCCGACGGTGACCGTGACCGTGCCCCCGTGCGAGGCCGACACCGAGCCGCCCACCGTGCCGGTCGGGACGAGTGCGAGCGAGTGGGGCACGGCGATCAGGGTGCGGTGGGTGCGGTCCACCGACAACGTCGCAAGCACCACAACGGCGGCCGGTTGCGGTTCGGTCCGGACGGCAAGCTCTACATCGCCAGTCGTCGGTTCGAGCACCTCAAGCGCGAGTACCGCGCGGGCTGGCTGCCGAGTGTCCGACTGGGCAGCGTCGGTTTGCGACTGCCGTGCAGCGGGCAGCTGCACGGCGGTTCCGATCATGAGGGCGGCGCGGGGAAGTCTGGTTTGGCCGTTGAGAAGTTGGCTTTGGGCATGTTGCGAAACTTCTGCATTGGCGAAGGGTGTGTGGTTGGGCCGAATCGGTGATGTGTGATGGTGAACAGCGGGTTTGGCGCGTTGGTGTCCGGTCGTTGGGAAGATCCTTGCCGGTGGCGCGCGGCTGCTGCTAGCTTCCGGTGAGAGGGCGCGAGGGGGCTTGCGCCACTAATCGTGAGGCCAGGGCACTGCGTCGGGGCGTTCGGCGTGGGCCGCGGTGGCATCTTGGGGGGCCAAGTTGCTTGTCTATTTTGTGCTGTCCGGTGGAGCTGGGCGTTTGAGCGCAGCCGTGGGCGGCGGAGCGTTGTTCGGTGGGGCCTCGTATTGGGAGGTTCGCCGGCGCTGACCCGGGGGCCGGGGATTTCAGGCTGTCGAAACACGGTGGTAGGCGGTCGTGTGCGTGGTGCGCACGGGTTTCTTTGGCGTGCCTGCTGAACCGAAATTACTTCTTGCGCGGCTCGACAGGGGTGCCGCGTCATACCGAGCTGTCCAGCCATAGGGGGGCCGAGATGGTTTCGTACATTCCAGCTAAGGACTTGCGTCGGCGGATCAAGGAGGACAACGACCGGCTGGTCCTCGATCCCGTCACGAGCGACCGGATCGAAGCCGCGTACGGTGCGATCGACTGGGCGGCGTTGTCGGAGGCCGGGTTCGACAAGCGCGGTGACTACTGCTTCATCTACAGCTACCCGCCGGTGCGCACCCTGAAGCCGATCACCACCGAGGACATCTTCCGGCCGTCGGAGTGGGAGCCGGTTCGCGACCGCGTCAGCCTCTACCTGCACATCCCGTATTGCAGCGGCATCTGCTCGTACTGCTACTTCGCGAAGGTGGTGGACAACGGCAACTCGCCGATCGCCAAGGAGGACTACCCGGACCTGCTGATCCGGGAGCTGGAGCAGAAGATGGCGCGGTACAACCCGAACGCCGTCATCGCCAACGTCCACATCGGCGGTGGCACGCCGTCCATCCTGGAGAACCACCAGATGGACAAGATCCTCAAGTACCTGTTCACCCTGAACACGGCTCCGGACCTGGAGATCACGGTCGAGTGCGCGCCGGAGACCGTCCACGACGACCTGGACAAGCTGAAGGCGATGCGCGACAGCGGCGTGAACCGCATCAGCGTCGGCGTGGAGAGCCTCGACGACCGGGTCCTCAAGGTGATGGCGCGGCGGCACGGGTCGGACATGACGTTGCGGTCGCTGGAGAACGTGCGGGCCGCCGGGTTCGACAACGTCAACGCCGACCTGATCTACGCCCTGCCCGCGCAGACCCTGGCGTCCTGGGCCGACACGCTCAACGAGATCGCCAAGTGGCAGTTGGAGTCCGTGACCGTCTACCGGCTGCGCCTGCACCCGATGAAGCGCATCTCCAAGCTCGAAGCCGAGCTGTACCCGTCCTATGAGGACGGTCTGAAGATGCAGCTGGCGCACTCGATGCTCATGCAGGACGCCGGGTACCTCCGGGTCACCAGCCAGAAGTACGTCAGCGACCGCAAGAAGACCCAGCGGCAGCCGGAGCAGAAGCGCGGTGTCTCCAGCGCCCAGCTGCTCAGCGCCGGCTGCGGCGCGTACGGCTTCCTCAACTCGACCTTCTACTGGAACACCAAGTCGCTCGGCGAGTGGGGCGCCCGGATGCGCGACGGGGAGATCCCCGTGTGGATGGGACGGGTGCTCGACAAGGACGAGATCATGCGCAAGTCGTTCGTCCTCGGCGTGCACACCAGCGGTGGTATCGACCGGCAGGCGTTCCTCGCCAAGTTCGGCGTGGACTGCATGGACCAGTACGCGCAGGAGATCTCCGTCGCGGTCCGCCACGGCTTGCTGGAGGTCACGGACACCGCCGTGCGGCCCACGGAGCTGGGTTACTTCTTCGGCGACGAGTTGAGCGTGCACTTCTACTCGCCCTCGGTGCGGGCGGAGCTGGCCGAGATCGGGATGAAGTACGGCATGTTCTTCGACCAGGACCAGTACGCCTGATGCTGTTCGAGGCTCACGAGTGCGGCGAGGTGCTCCCGCCCGACCGCCTGCGATCGGTCCGCCGCCTGTTCGCCGACAGCTACGCGGAGTACCACTACGCGTCGTCCCTCGGTGACGCCCGGCTGGCCAGGTTCCTCGTGGTGCGGGACGATCGGGTGGTGGGTTACGCGGCCTACGAGCCCGTCGCCGGAGTCGCCCACCTGTCCAACTTCCTGGTGGGCGAGGACTGGCGCGGCCGGGGTGTCGGCGCGGTGCTGGACCAGTGGCGGCTCAACCACGCGAGTGCGGCCGGCCTCGCCGGCTACAGCAGCTGCGTGTGCGAGGACGCGCGCAGCCAGCGGCTCAAGCTCCGGCTGGGGTTGCGGCCGACCGCCCTGCGCATCGGGTACCGGCGAGGGGTCAGCGGTGTGGGCGCTTGGGGCAGTTCGGTCGTCTTCACGAACTGCCGCACCGAGGTGCGCGAGCCGCACGCGGCGGGCGTCCGCCTCGACGAGCGGCGCAGGCGGGCCCGAGCCGTGGGGTTGGCTTCCCTCACCGAACTGCTGGCGAGCGGTGACGTCGCGGACGACTGGTACGTCGACGTGCTGGTCGGCGAACACGACCGCGAGCGGGCGGTGCGGCACGGCGCGCTGGTGTGCGCGGGGGTGGACCTCGATCGGCGCACCGGGTGGTGGCACCACTGCTACCAGGTGCGCAACCGCGCGTACGTCGAAGGTCTGTCGGCCCGTCCGGTCGTCCTGGTGACGCCACCGGGCGCGTCGTTCAGCCTTCCGGTGAAGGAGCGCTCCGCATGACCGGGTCGACGACGGAGCTGCTGACATCGCTCGCCGAACTCGTGTCGCTGGACACGGTGAGCCCGATGTCGGCCGAGGCGCTGGACCGGTGCGAGGAGTTCCTCGGCCGTTCGGGCGCCAGGAGGGTCCGGGAGGGTGTTTTCGTCGTCGGTGACACCACGTCGCCGACCTGGCTGTACACCCACGTGGACACCAAGCCCGCGGAGCCGTTGGCGCGGTGGCGGACGGATCCGTGGCGGCTGACGCCCGTCGACGACACCCTCGTCGGTCTCGGCGTGTCCGACTCGAAGTTCCAACTCCTGACGGCGCTCGCGGTCGCCGACCCCCGGCGGCACTGCGTCGTCGTCGACACCTGCGAGGAGACCGACGGCTGCGCGGACGCGGCGGCGTTGATCGAACAGCACCGGCCGCGGACGCTCGTGGTGTGCGACGGTTCGGCCCGGGACGGCCACGACGTGTTCAACGGCATGGTGGGCCAGGTGGACGGGTTCCTCACCCTCGACACGGGCTCGCCCCGCAGCCACCCCGCGCGGTCGACCACCGACGTGCTCGGCCTGCTCAGCGGTCTCGCCGCCGAGGTGGCCGAGCTGCCCGGCCGGTTCACCGTGACCGGGATCTCGGCGGAGGACTCGGTGCGCTCGCTCAGCCTGCAAAGCATGGACGTGCGCTTCGACTGGCGGTTCACCGGCCCCGCGGCCGAGCACGTCGACCGGTTCCTGGCCCGCCGGCCGCACCGGCTGCGGCACTCGGTCCTGCACCCGGTGTGGGGTCGGCGGACGGTCGTCCTCGACGCCGGGTGCTCGCCGGACCCCGCGCCGTTCTCGTCGCGCTTCGGCGGCGCCCGCTGGACGCCCCCGGAGCGGTGCGTGGTGGTGGCGGGTGGCCTGCCCGACAACCGCAACCACCAGCCGAACGAGTTCGTGCGGGTCGGCCAGCTCGGGCACTACCGGCGCCGGCTGGAACAGGTCCTGGCTCGGCTCGGCGAGGACGAGGGGGCACGGCGGTGAACACCCGGCACAACGGCAGGAGCGCGGCGGTGAACACCCGGCATGACGGCAGGCGCGGCGTCCTCGTCGCGGTGGTCGGCCTCGACGGGGCCGGCAAGACCACCCAGGTCGAAGGGCTGGGGGAGTGGCTGCGCGCACGGGCCGTCCCGGTGGAGGTCCTGCCGAACCAGTCGCTGGCACCCGTGCGCGCGGTCCTCACCCGGATCGCGCGGGAGGACGGCTTCGCCGACCACTACGACATGCTGGGCGTGGGCACCATGCGCCTGATCTCGGCGTGCGCCAAGCTGGCGTACCTGTCCCGGCTGGGCAGGACGCTGGACACCTCGGACTCCGTCGTGGTGGTCGACCGCTACACCTACTGCCAGTACGCCGCCGCGCGTGCCCAGGGCGCGGACAACGAGGACTTCCTCCGGAGGATGAACGCCGCGCTGCCCGTCCCGGACCTCACCGTCTTCCTCGACGTGGACCCGGTGGAGGCGCACCGGCGGATCGAGGCGCGCGGGATCGACAGCGAGAGCATGGACTTCCTGCGCGCGTTCCGGGCCGCCTACCGGTCGTTGCCGGAGTTCGGGACGTTCACCGTGGTCGACGGCGGCCGGTCCCCCGAAGAGGTCGCGGAGAGCCTGCGGCGGACCGTGCTGAGGGCTTTTCCGCACCTGGTTCCGGAGGTGGTCGGTGGCTGAGGACGTCCGGATCCGGGCCGCGACCGCCGACGACGACCCGGAGCGCTTGTTCGACCTGCTGTGGACCTTGGCGCCCGAAGACGACCGGCCCGAGCCGGGCAGGCTGCGCTCCGCGTGGAGCGCGGCGATGGCCCAGGAAGGCCGGCGCGTGTTGCTGGTCGAGGTGGGCGGGGATCTCGTGGGCACGATCGACACGATCGTCGTGCCCAACCTGACCCGCGGGGCACGGCCATTCATGCTCGTGGAGAACATGGTGGTCGATCCCGGCGCGCGCCGGCGCGGATTGGGGTCGGCACTGCTCGACAGCGCACTCGCCTGGGCCGCGGAATGCGGTTGTTACAAGGTGCAACTGTTGTCCAACGCCAGGCGGGAAGAAGCTCATTCGTTCTACGAGAAGCACGGCTTCGTGCCGTCCGCACGCGGCTATCGGCGCTACCTGTAGAAGCGCACGGGAGTCGTGCGCCGCGGGTGCCGTCCTGCTGATGACTTGGGGGGAAAATGCGTCTCGTCTATGCGCCGTCGGCGCGCCGGATCGTGCCTTACCCACCCGTGGGGATCGCCGTGCTGTCGGCGCAGTTGGAGCGCGCGGGAATAGATGTCGAGGCCTACGACCTGGAGATGGAACTGGCGTGGGAGCGCCTCGCCGGTCGGAGCTGCCTGCTCTACGAGAGCGGCGTGGACAGCGACGCCGTGCTGCGGGAGGAGTTGTCCGACGAGGTCGCGGAGTACGGCGCGCAGCTGTGGCGGGCGATCGGGGGCGGCGCCGACCAGGACGTCGCGATCTCGGTGATGGGGTACGAGCAGGTCGCCTCCGCGCTGCTGCTAGCCAGGGTCGCGTTGGCGCACGGGTGCCGGGTGGCCTTCGGCGGCCAGTTCTTCACCCCGGCCTCCGCGCGCGAGGTGGGTGAGGCGCTCGCGCCGTTCGGTGCGGTGACGGTGGTCGTGGGCGACGGGTGGGACGCGGTCGAGGCGTTCGCCCGGCGCGCTTCGCCCGAGCGGATCCCCAACGGCGTGACCACCACCGCCGGTGGCACGGTGGCCGGTCCGGTCGTGGCGGCGAAGAGCCTCCCGCCGCAACCGGACTACTCGTGGGTCCGGTGGGACCGCTACGAGGCTTTCGGCGTCGCCACGTACCGCGACTCGCGACCCGTCCGCCGTGCCCACCTGTACGTGTGGGACAAGCAGTGCAACTTCCGGTGCGCCTTCTGCCGGGTCGCCACCGGCAGCAAGGCGGTGCTGACGCCGCCGCAGACCGCGGTGGCCTCGTTCGAAGGCCTGATCGGGCACGGGGTCCGGCAGCTGAACTTCATGACCAACGAGCTGAACCCGTCGCGGAAGTACATGCTGCGGTTCCTGGACGCGATGGAGGACGCGGGCTGCGTCGGCACCGACTGGTTCACCTACGTGCGCGCCGACCGGCTGGAGCCCGACGACCTCGTGCGGATGCGCGCGGTGGGCGGCAGGCTCGCCCGCTACGGGGTGGAATCCGGGTCCCAACGCCTGTTGGACCTGATGCGCAAGGACTACCACGTGCCCACGATGGAGCAGACGCTGCGGGCAGCCGCCGACGCCGACATCTGGAACCACGTGAACTTCCTGGTGGGCTTCCCCGGCGAGGAGGAGTCCGACATCGACGAGACGATCCGCTTCCTCGACCGCAACGCGGCCACCATCCACTCCGTGCGGGTCAACCCGTTCTACCTGCCGCCCGACACGCCGATCGCGCGCGACCCCGGGTCGTTCGGCATCCAGCTCACCGGCTTCGACTCGGGGTGGTGGAAGTACCGGGACGCCGACGGGGGCGAACCGGACGCGGACGCGGTGGTGCGGCGGGTGAAGCGGGTCGTCGAACATTGCGCGGAACTGGGGATCGGGTTCGCGGGCACCGATCCGTTCTTCCTCCTCGACGTCATCAGCCGCTACGACCGGCGTGACGAGGCCTTGGGGTACCTCAAGGACGAGTTCTCGTTCTTCTGGGTGCCGGCGCCGACGGACGCGTACAAGGCGATGATCGGCGGTTACGAGGTCCGGTCGGACTGGAAGGACATCGCCCTGAAGCGGCAGCGGAACTACGCGTTGTCGCTGCGTGGGGCGGGCGGCTCGAACAGGTGCACCGACTAGCCTGCCCGTCGCGGAATGCGAATACCACCCCGAATGGGTTCGGGGTGGTATTCGTGTTGCCCGTGGAAATTGTCGGGTCGAAGTCGGTCCGAACTATTTTTCCCTTGCCGGCCACAAGGGTCTCCTCTAATATCGGCGGTGTCGGGGGGCGTTATTCCGAGTCCGCCGGCTTCACCAGGGGGGATTTCGTCGCTCGGTGCGCCGGTCCCCGTTCTGTCACCGGATCCCGGTGCGCCGGTTCCGGTTCGTCACGACGAGGAGGAAAACAATGGTTGCCACGCTGCGTCCGAAGGTCGTTGTCAAGAAGAAGTGATTCCCCGTGGGGGGCGGGCGCGCATTCCCGCCCCCCACGCCCACCGTGGAGAGCGATGTCCTCGACCGATTCCCCCACCCTGATCGCGGACCTGGCCCGGGCGCGGGTCCTCCCGGACGTCGCGGCGACGCTCGTGGCGGCCGACCTCGTGCCGCTGGTCGGCGGGGTGCCGATGGTGATGACCCGGGCGGACGACGAGATCACCGGGACCTCGCGCGTGCTGGTCGTCCCGGTCCGGCCGGACGTCCCGCTCCCGGCCGAGGTGGTGGACGAGGTGCTGCGCGTGGCCCGTGACCGGCACCCCGATTGCGACGAACTGCTCCTCGCGGTACGCCACACGCCGGCGCACCCGGACGCACGACCGCACATGCGGTACGTCGTCGCCGGGCCGGAGGTCGCGGTGACCGCCCCGCCACCGGGGTGGTCGGTGCGGCGGGCGCGGCCCGCGGACCGCGCCGACGTCGAAGACCTGCTGGTCCGCGCACTGGTCCGCGGGTACCCCGGGGCCGCGGTCGGCGAGGACGTGTTCGGCGAGCACGCCAGGGCGGTCTACGAGGCGGCCGTCGACACGGGGGCCGTCTTCCTCGCGCACCGCGACGGGGCGTTCGCCGGCCACCTCACGCTCCTGTCCGATGTGGACGAACTGACCGGCGAGGAGCGCTTGGAGCTGTTCGACCTCTACCTGCTCCCGGAGGGCGCGGGCGGTGGCTCGGCGCTGACCTCGGCGGCGGTCCGGGTCGCCCGGGAACTCGGGCTGCCCCTGCGCGGTCACGTTTCCGGCGGGGGTGCTTCCGCCGACGCCGTGCACGCCGCGCTGCTGGCCAAGGGCTGGCTGCCCGACGTGGGCTACTGGTCGCTGCCGCCGGCCCGGCCCGGCGGGGGTGTCCGGTGACCCGGTCGAGCTACCACCCGGTGCCCGACCCGCGGCTGCGCACGTCCGCGATCTGCCTGACCGTGGACTGCGGCTCGCGGGACGACCCGGGCGAGCGCGGTGGTCTCGCGCACCTGCTGGAACACCTGCTGATGACCACGCCGACCGCCGACGGCGTCCCGTTCCTCGACCACGTCGAGCAGCACGGCGGAACGGTGGTGGCGGAGACCGGGCTGGACCGCCTCCGGTTCCTGGTCCGGGTGGCGGCCGACGACACCGCCGACGCCGTCGAGCGGCTGGTGGACGCCGTGCTCAGGCCTCGGTTCGACGCCGACACCCTGCGCACGGAACGGGCGGTCGTGTCGACCGAACTGGCGGGCGTCGACGCGGACCCCGTGGAGGCCGCGCAGCACGCGGTGCTCGACGCGCTGTTCCCCGACCACCCGTTGAGCAGGCCGGTGGGCGGCACTCCCGCCGGCATCACCGGCACCGACCTCGCCGACCTCCGCGCCCACCACGCCGAGGTCTTCGCGCGCCGCCGCGCGGTCCTCGTCGTGGTCGGACCCACGAGCCCCGACGTCCCCGACCCGGGCGGGCGACCCGCTCTCGTGCGGCCACCGGCCCCGCTCGGCCCGCCGCGGCGCTCGGAGCCGCGCTGGCCGGACGCCTTCGGCTGGCTGTGCCTGGGCGCGCGCTCCCCGGCCGCGCACGACCCCCGCAGACCGGCGTTCGACCTGCTCGCCCACCTGCTCGGCACGTCCTCCGCGTCGCTGCTGTTCCGGGAGCTGCGCGGGGTGCTGGGACTGGGGCACTCGTTCGAGACGTGGGACCGCGGGTACGGGGAAGCGGGCGCTTGGCGGGTGCTGGTGGGCGTCGAGCCCGGCACGGCGCCGCGCGTGGCGCAGGCGGTCACCGACGTGCTCGACCGGGTGGCCGGCGGCGCCGTCGGAGCTCGTGCGCTCGCTGCCGCCGTGCGCCGTGTCGGCACCGGCCTGCTGCTGGAGGCGGAGGACCCCGGGCAGCTCGCCCGGATGACCGCGGACCGCGTCCTGGACGGCACGGGTGACTGGTCGCCGGAGGTCGAACTGGAACGGTTGCGCGCGGTCACCGCCGACGAAGTCGCCGCCGCAGCCGCGCACGTGCGCGAGGAACTACTGGCCGTCGTCCGTCCGGAGGGCACCCAATGACAGCCTCGACGAGGACCGAACCCGTCACGCTCGACCTGGCGCTGTGCGCCCGGGTGCTCGGCGTGGACCTGGACGAGCACCCGCGCCTGCTCCTGCGCGCGGCGAGGGCGCAAGGCTGGGCGTTGCCCGTGACGGTGCTGTCGTTGTTGGCACGCGACGGGTTGGCGCTCGGCAGCGGATCCGGCGACGAACTGCGCCGCGCGAGGACGCGCAGGGCCACGTACGCCGGCACGGTCGAAGCGATGGTCGCCGCGACCGGGGGCCGGGTGGTGAAGGGTCCCTCGCTGGCGGAGTTCTACCCGGACGGCGTGGAGCGCGCGGTGGGCGACATCGACTTCATCGTGCCCGACGAGGCCACGCTGTGGCGGGCCGCGGCCGTCGTGCTCGACCGGCACCCGGTGGAGACGATCAACCTCTCGGTGTTCGGGCGGGACGAGCGCGCCGTGCTCGTCGTGCTCGAGTGGCCGGCCGGCGATCCCGTGCTGGACAACGACTTCAAGGTGGAGATCTGCACGACCCCGTTCGCGGGCGACGGCGGGGCCGTCCCGGTCCGGTCGGGCCTGCCCGCGGACCGCTCGGTGGCCGACCTGCTGGCGCTGGGCGAGGAGCGGTTCCAGCGCCCGTTCTCCGCCAAGGACGTGCTCGACATCGCCGTCGTGGGCGGCGTCGAGCGGTTCGCCGTGGACGACCTCGTCGACGCGGCCCGCCGTCTGCTGCTGGCCCCCGAACTGGTCGAGCTGTTCGACCTCGCGGACGAGGCCGGTGTGCTCGGAGCGCTGGCGCCCGCGTTGCCCGGTCTGCGCGACGCGGCCGAGGTCGAACGCGCGCGCCGTGCGGCGTGGACACCACCGCCTCCGCCCGGTGACGAGGACCGGATCGGCGACGCGCTCGAATCGGGCCGGTTCGTGGGGGGATTGTTGTTGCGGCGCACCGCATGGCGCTCGGACCTGCCCGGCATCCGGGTCCACCGCTACGCCGGCGGCGCTCTGCTGATCACCCCCGTGGGCGACTTCATGGCCGTCGACACCCCGCTGGTCGACGAGGACGACTACCACGCCGCGCTGGCCGAACTGGACCGGCTCGACGCGCGGGGGGCACGTCCGTGAACGCCGTGGAGGTCGTCGAGCTGCGCAGGGTCTACGAGTCCAAGCGCACACCGCCGCGAGTCGCGCTCGACGGGCTGTCGCTGTCGGTCGGGGAAGGCGAGGTGCACGGGCTGCTCGGCCCCAACGGCGCCGGCAAGACCACGCTGTGCAAGATCCTCTCGACGGTCCTCCTGCCGACATCGGGGTCCGCGCGCGTGCTGGGCCACGACGTCGTCGCCGACACCCGTGCCGTGCGCGGCCTGATCGGCATCGTCTTCGGCGGCGAGCGCGGCTTGTACGGGCGGCTGACCGCACGGCAGAACCTGCGCTATTGGGCGGCCCTGTACCGCCAACCCACCGCTGTGGGCCGGGAACGGACCGAGCGGCTGCTGGCCCGGGTGGGGCTCGCCGACCGGGCCGACGAACGGGTCGAGCGCTTCTCCCGCGGCATGAAGCAGCGCCTGCACCTGGCGCGCGGGCTCATCGGCGATCCCCGCGTGGTCATCCTCGACGAGCCGACGGTGGGCATGGACCCCGTGGCCGCGCACGACTTCCGCGCCCTCGTCGACGAACTGCGCACCGAGGGCAGAACGGTGTTGATGACCACCCACGACATGGCCGAGGCCGAGGCGGTGTGTGACCGGGTGTCCCTTGTGGACAATGGCAGGATCGTCACCACGGAGGACCCCCGCACCATCGGGCGCTGGTTGGGCACTTACGAACGCGTGGTCGCCCGAGGTGTGCCCGAACCGACGTTGACGGCGATCCGCGAGTTGCCCGGTGTCACTTCGGTGACCGCCGTGGGGGACGAGGTCACCGTCGAGACGGGCGCGGAGGGCGCGACCGCCGGCGTGCTGCGCGCGCTCGTCGAGGCGGGGGTGACCGCCGTCAGCACCGGCCGACCCTCGCTCACCGAGGTCTACCTGCACGTCATCGGCGACCGCGGCAGCCGGGTGCGGTGATGCGGACCTTCTTCGCCGCGGTGGTCTTCCAGGCGCTGGTGCTGCGACGCCTCGCCGACTTGCACGCGCTCATCACCGCACCCCTGTTCACGCTCGCACTGGTCTCCATCATGGTCGCGGCCGGCCGGGCGGACCTCGCGGCCCACGCCGTTCTCGCCGCCACGGTGATCGCCGTGTGGAACATGGCACTGCTCGTCTCCGGGGAGGTCGTCTCCGGTGAACGGGAGAACGGTTCCCTGGAGGCGCTCGTCGCCGCGCCCGGCTCGCTGACGGCGGTGGTCGTGGGCCGGACGGTGACGACGACGGTCGTCAGCCTGCTCTCGTTGGGGGAGAGCGCGCTGGTGGCGTGGCTCGTGTTCGGCGTCCGCCCCCAGGTCCACCACGTCGGCGTCTTCGCGTGCACCCTGGCCGCCACGGTCGTCGCGATGGTGGGCACGGCGACCGCGTTCGCGGGCCTGTTCGTGCTCGCCCGCTCCGCGCGCACGTTCCAGAACTCGCTGTCCTACCCGTTCTACCTGCTGAGCGGGGCCGTCGTGCCGGTGGCGCTGCTGCCGGAGTGGGTGCAGCCCCTGGCCAGGGTCGTCTTCCTGTCGTGGACGACCGACCTGATCCGGGACAGCCTGGGCCAGGCGCCCGTCCCCGACGCGGCTGCGCGCATCGCGGTCGTGCTCGGACTCGGCGTGGCCGCCCACGTCGCCGGCTTGTACGCGCTCTCCCGCATCGTGAACCGGGTGCGCGCCGACGGAACGATGGGATTCGCGTGATCAGGGACCACGCCCGCGTGATGCGGGGTGCGCTCGTCAGCGCCCTGGCGGACTTCCGGACCATCTACACGTGGCGGACCTGGGGGTTCGCCTGGTTGGCGCGGATCATCGTGCAGGTCGCCTTCTTCGCGATCATCGGCCGACTGCTCGACTCCCCGGAGAAGACGCGTTTCCTGCTGGTGGGCAACGCGGTCTTCATCGCCGTGATGGTGTCCATGCTCGTGTGCGCGTCGACGTCGTGGGAGCGGCAGACGGGCACGCTGCCGTTGCTCATCGCCTCACCGAGTCACCCGTTCGTGGTGTTCGCGGGGCGCAGCGCGCAGTGGATCGTGGACGGCACGGTGTGCTCCTCGGTGTCGCTGCTGGTGCTCGGACCGCTGTTCGGCTTGGGCGTGCCGCTGTCCCGGGTGCTCACCGCCGTACCGGTGATCTTGCTGATCTCGGTGTCCGCGTACTGCTTCGGCCTGGCCCTCGCGGGCCTCGTGCTGAGGAAGATGGAACTGCGCAACCTGGTGGGCAACCTCGCCGGCCTCAGCCTCATGGTGTTCTGCGGCGTGCAGGTCCCGACGTCCTTCTGGCCGGAGCCGGTGCAGGCCGTCACGTCCGTGCTGCCACTGACACACGGGTTGCACGCCGTGCGCGACTTGCTCGCCGGTGCTGCCGCGGACCGGGTGCTGGTGTCGGTCGGGTGGGAGCTGTGCGTCCTCGTCGGGTGGCTGCTGGTCGCCGCGTCGACGTTCCGGTGGCTGGCCGAGAGCGGGCGTGCCGACGGGTCCATCGAGTACGGCGAGTAGCGCCCGATGGTGGGGGTCAGCGGGCGACGGTGCCCAGGGCGGCCGTGCTGCGCGCGGCCACGGCGATGGGACTGGTGGTCGAACGAGGGGCGGGTCGGTTCGCGCTCACGGAGGCCGGGTTGCTGCTGCGGTCGACGGGCGCGGGGTCGTTGAGCGCTTTCGCGCGGGTGTTCACCGATCCGGTGATGGTGACGGCGTGGCACCGGCTCGACGAGGCCGTGCGCACCGGGCGCACCACGTTCGAGCAGGCGTTCGGCGTGGAGTTCTTCGACCACCTCAAGGCGGAGCCGGAACTTGCCGCCGCGCCGGTGCTCTACCTCAGCGACCTTTGGTCGACGCGGCGGTCGTGACGCGATGGGCGATGAGAACCGCTGTGGACCACGGTTTTTCGGACGTGCACCTGTCCGCGGCTTTGACCGGTGTCCGCCCGCGATGTCGGACCAAGGCGAGATCGACCTCCTGGTCGCCGAGCGCAGATGAATACGGTTATCGTTTGCGTTATGTCCTCTCCACGTGTTCCCGTCACCGTGCTGTCCGGCTTCCTGGGAGCGGGCAAGACCACGCTGCTCAACCACGTCCTGGCCAACCGCGAGGGACGCCGGGTGGCAGTCGTGGTCAACGACATGAGCGAGGTCAACATCGACGCCTCGCTGGTCTCCGGACGAGGCGGTGAACGACTGGTCGAGCTGACCAACGGCTGCATCTGCTGCACCCTGCGCGAGGACCTGCTCGACAGCGTCGGCGAACTGGCCCGGGAGGGCCGCTTCGACACCATCCTCATCGAGTCCACCGGGATCTCCGAACCGATGCCCGTGGCCGCCACGTTCGAGTGGACCTTCGAGGACGGCACGAGCCTGTCCGACCACGCCCGCCTCGACACGATGGTCACCGTGGTCGACGCCTCGACCTTCCTGCCCGAGATCGACCGCGGCGACCGGCTCGGCCAACGCGGCCTCGAAGCCGCCGAGGACGACGAACGCGGCATCTCCGACCTGCTGGTCGACCAGGTCGAGTTCGCCGACGTGCTGGTGCTCAACAAGACCGACCTCGCCACGCCGGAGCAGGTGGCCACCACCGAGGGCCTGCTGCGCGAGCTCAACCCGAACGCCCGGCTTGTCCGCGCGCACCGGGGCGTGGTCGACCTGGCCGAGGTGCTCGACACCGGCCGCTACGACCCGGTCACCGCCGCCACCGCACCGGGGTGGGCCCAGGAACTGGCCGGCTCGCACACCCCCGAGACCGAGGAGTACGGCATCCGCTCGGTCACCTACCGCGCCGACCGGCCCTTCCACCCCGCCCGCCTGGCCACCGCTCTGGCCGACTGGCGGGGCGTGGTGCGCAGCAAGGGCTTCTGCCACATCGCCAGCCGCCCGCACACCCTCGCCGTGTGGTCCCAGGCCGGACCGAACCTGACCATCGAGCCGGGCGAACTGCTCGACGGCCACACCGCCCGCCAGGAAC
Source organism: Saccharothrix sp. CCNWYY140 (assembly GCF_037401995.1). NCBI lineage: Bacteria > Bacillati > Actinomycetota > Actinomycetes > Pseudonocardiales > Pseudonocardiaceae > Saccharothrix > Saccharothrix sp. CCNWYY140. The sequence continues at coordinate 100,643 of NZ_JBBEGC010000001.1, read as the reverse complement.
TGGTGTTCATCGGCATCGGCCTCGATCCCGACGAACCGCGCCGCCGCCTGGACCCCGCGCTGCTCACCGACACCGAACTGGCCGCCGGTCCCGCCGCGTGGCGCCTGCTGGACGACCCGCTGCCGCCGTGGGACGACCTGGAGCCGCACGACCACGAGCACGTCCTCCCCGGCCCGGCGCGCTGAGGGGTCCGGACCCGCACCGCGCCGGTCAGCCGCCGTGGGTGCGCCTGCACCGCCTCCACATCAGCCGCCGTGGACGGCCTGTCGTTGCTCGACAGCACAACTCCCCCAGGAGGGCATGCCCATCTGGCAGGATCCGGGCGAAAAGGACGCAGCGGCGTGTGTGGTCGACGACTGCGGTTGCCTGCGAACAACGGGCCAAGGGGGAGATGCGGCATGCACAGTCACACCCGAAGAATCCGGTCGAGATCGGCGGCGGTCGGCCTGCTCGCGGTCGCGGGTCTGGTCGGGGGTCTGGTCGCGCCGGTGCCGGCCGTGGCGGTGGGCTCCGACCGGCCGGCGTACCTCAGCGTCGGGAAGTACCCGGTCGCGGTCGAGGTCAGCCCGAACGGGGCCTTCGCGTACGCCACCAGCGCGGAGGACCGCACGGTGACGGTCATCGACACCGCGAGCAGGACGATCAGCGGTGTCATCGACGCCGGCGCGAGGGTCGGTGGCATCGCGTTCACCCCGGACAGCCGCACCGCCTACCTCGCCGATCACGGCGACCTCAACACCGACAAGGGCTCGGTGCTGGCGATCGACACCGCGACCAGGGCGGTCACCAGGATCTCGGTGCTGCCGCTGGTCGGTCCGAGCGCCGTCGCCGTCACCCCGGACGGGAAGAAGGCCTACGTCGCCGGCGCCAACTACCTGTCGGTGATCGACACCGCGACCAACGTCGCCCGCGCGGTCGACATCGGCTACGTCACCTTGTCGGACGTGGCGGTCACGCCCGACGGCTCCCGCGCGTACTTCACGGACTACCGCACCAGCAGCATCGTGGTGCTCAGCACCGCGACCGACAGCGTGATCGCCACCGTGCCGCTGCCCACCACCCCCAGCCGGATCGTCGTCATGCCGGACGGCCGACGCGTGTACGCCACCAGCTACATGGACAACAAGGTGTACATGATCGCCACGGCGGGCCACTACGTCGGAGCCACCATCGACGTGGCCGGGTCGCCCAGCAGTCTGGCCGCCGCGCCGAATGGTCGCCAGGTCCTCGTCACCAGCTTCTACGGGAGGACCCTGCTGGCGATCGACGTGGCCACCAACACGATCGCCGCCACCGAACCGGCCGACAGCTACCCGACGCACGTGGCCTTCACGCCGGACGGCACCGAGTTCTACATGATCCACAGCGCGGGCCAGTACATCTCGATCCACGACACGACCGGCGAGCCCGCGCCCGGCGGCGACCGGGTGGTGCGCGGCGAGAAGCTGACCGCCGGCCAGTACCGGACCTCGCGGGACGGCAGGTTCCGGCTGGTCATGCAGTCGGACGGCAACCTGGTGCTCTACACCGCGACCGGCGAGGCGCTGTGGCACACCCACACCAACGGCTCCGGCGCCACTCACGCGGTCCTCCAACACGACGGCAACTTCGTCCTCTACACCGCCGACGGCGTGGCCAAGTGGCACACCAACACTTGGAACACCACTTGCGACCGCCTGGTCGTCCAGAACGACTCCAACGTCGTGCTCTACCAGTCCGACGCCACCGCCCAGTGGCATCGCTGGAAGTGACCACCGCCGGCTACCCGTAGCCGCGCTGAGACTCGAACCAGGATCCAGCGCCGCCGCCGGATGGCGGCGGCGCTGATGCGGTCCTCGTGGTGAGCGGAAACCTGCCTGTTGCCGGGGGTCAGTAGACGACGCGGAAGGTTGCGTCGGCGCGGCTGGTTGTGGTTGTGATTTCGTCGATGCGTAGTGCGAAGGCCCAGTGCCGTAGGTAGCGGGTCGGGTAGTTGACCGAGCGGAATGACGACCAAGAGGCGTCTGCTAGGCCCGCGGTCCGGGTGAACGTGGCGTCTGCGGCGAAGCCGGGCGTTCCGTCGTTCTGCATGAGCTTGACCTCGAAGCCCTGGTGCCGCAGGAAGTAGCCGGGCCTGTTGACCGACTCGAACGACACGGCGTTCGGGTCGGACAGGCCGGGCCGCAGCCGCCACTGGGAGTCCTGGTAGGGCTCGAACGGTTGCTCGTCGATGCGGCCGATGGAGTTCGCGTGGCGGACGTAGTGGCCCGGGAAGTTGAGGGACTTGAGCCGGTTCCAGCTCGTGCCGCCGTAGCGGGCCAGCAGGCGGTCGCGGTCGGCGGTGGTGATCGGGTGGATGGTGTTGTGCTTGCCGTTCAGTGGCGCGGTGTAGGACTGGCGACCGACCTTGGTCCACGTCGGCGCGGCCAGGTCGCCCTCCCACAGGTCGAACTTGGCGTTGGGGCAATAGGTGTCGGCCCACAGCCACCACTTGTTCGCGGTCAGCGACTTGACCAGCGTCGGCGCCTCGGTGCACCGGTTGTCGCCGATGGCCGAGCCGTACGGGGTGAAGCTGCCCGGCTGGAGCGACGTGGACCTGGCCCCGAAGATCCCGGTCGTGGCGTCGTTGCGGTAGTACAGGTAGTTCGTCCCGTTGACGCCTGTGATCACGTGGGAGTCGATGACGGCGGTGCCGGGGTCGAAGAACACGACCGGCGCGGTCGCGGTGACGAAATCGGTCGTGTAGGCGACGGAGATCACCGCGTGCGAGCGGCCCGGCGGGATGGTGGAGAACGTGATGCCGTAGGCGTTGCGCGACGGGTCCCAGTGGAGCGCGGGCGCCCAGCTGAAGGAGGTGGTGTTGGTCGAGTTGACGTTGAGCAGCCGGTCGGCCGACCAGGTCACCAGGTCGGGCGAGGTCCAGACGTGGATGTTCTGGTTGGGCCTGGTGAACGAGCCGCCCACCGGGATGTCGGTGGCCAGCACGACCCACGTGCCGTTGCTGAGCCGGGTGATGAACGGGTCGCGGATGCCCTTGGTCCCGGCGGTCGGGGTGAGGACGGGGTTGTTGTCGTTGAGCGGTGTCCACTCCAGACCGTCGTTGCTGACGGCGAGGTGGACGGCGTTGACGTTGCCCGAGCCGTTCGGGGATTCTTTGAAGTACCCCATGACGTAGGCGGCGTCGGCTGCCTGGGCGTGCGCGGGAGCACTGCCGACGCCCACCGCTAGCGCTGCGGTGGCGAGCCAGCAGAGGGCCAGTCGCGCGAGTCGTACCATCGTCGTCACCTTCCGCGATCCGTGCCGCTGTGTGCGCATCAGGCCAGGTCCCACTGCTGGACGGCCAGGCCGTTGCAGGTCCACTGCCGGATCTCGGCGCCGGGCTGGGTGCCCCAGTTGTAGTTGTCCAGGCACAACCCGCTGTGCTTGTTGACCAGCGTGGTGCGGCCGTTGGTGGTGGTCAGCCGCCACTGCTGGACGGCGAGGCCGTTGCACGTCCACTGGTGCACCGGCGAACCCGGTGCGGTGGCGAAGTCCTTGTTGTCCAGGCACAAACCGCTGTAGCCGTTGAAGATCTCGTAGTAGCCGTCGCCCTTCGGGGTGAGGTACCAGTCCTGGACGGACGCGGTGTTGCAGGTCCACTGGCGGACCTCGGAGCCGGGCTTGAGGCCGAAGTTGTAGTCGTCCAGGCAGAGGGCGCTGTGCCGGTTCTTGATGTGCACGCGTGCCACCGGGCCGCCGGTCTCACCCGAGGGGCCTTGGAGCACGGTGGAAGTGGAGACCGGGGTGCCCAGGTTCGGCGTGCCGTCGGCGTTCCACGAGATCTTCTGGACGCGGGTGGTGCGGGTCGTGCCGCAGCCCTGCGACGCGGAATCGTTGGCGTGGTAGGCGATCCACGTCTCGGTGCCGTCGGGCGAGGTGAAGAACGAGTGGTGGCCGGGGCCGAACACGCCGTTCGCGTCGTTGCGCTGGAAGATCGGGTCCTGGAACTTCGTCCACGAGCTCGCCGCCAGCGGGTTGCCGCCCTTGTACTCCAGCATGCCCAGCTTGTAGTTGGGGCCCCAGCAGGCGCTGGCCGAGTAGGTCAGGAACGTGCGGCCGTTGCGCTGCAACGCGAACGAGCCTTCGTTGACGTTGCCCTCCTGGCGCTCCCAGGCCAGCGTGGGCGCGGAGATGCGGGTGCCGAACGCGGAGACCGACCACGGCGTGTCCATCGGCGCGATGAACAGCGACTGGAGGCCGTCCGAGCCGAACGCGGAGAAGTGGAAGTAGTTGGCGCCGTTGAGCTTGAGCACCGCGCCGTCGATCGCCCAGCCGCCGTTGGGCATCAGGTTGAGGATGCCGCGGTAGGTGTACGGCCCCAGCGGGTCACTGCCCGCGCTCTCCAGGACGTGCGTGCGGCGCTCGCCGAACCCTTCCTTCGGCTGCACCGAGTAGTAGATGTACCAACGGTTGTTGATCTGCTCCAGGTGCGGCGCCCACATCGTGCAGCAACCCTCGTTCTGGGTCGCCGTGAAGACCCGCTGCTCCGGGGCGCTGCGCAGGGCGGCGATCGTGGTCGACTTCCGCATCACGATGTCGGAGGTCCACGTCGTCGCCACGTAGTAGTACGCGCCGTTGTAGGTGACCAGCGTGGGGTCCGCACTGTTCGGCAGCGGCACGACGGGGTTGACGAACGACGGGCCGGGCGCCGCGACCGCCACGTTCTGGCCGATCAGCACTGACGACAGCGCCACGAGACAGGCCGCGACGAGCGACAGCAGGCGTCGCGGGGATGGACGGGACCGGGAAGGCAGCATGACCACTCCAGGGGTGCCACAGGGTTCGGACACGTGCGGGCGCGCACGGCCACGTTGCACGACACAGGGACAGGCGTGACCGGCTCGACGGTCGGGTGGAGCGGCGAGCATCACTCCAGGATGAACGTGGAGTCGGCGCGGGCGACCGTGTCGGTCGCGGTGGTCAGGTTGACGGTGGTGCCGTTGTGGCGCAGGTAGCGGCCGGGGAAGTTCTGCGACTCGAACGACACCGCCGAGCTGTCGGCCAGGCCGGCGCGCTGGAAGAAGCTGGCGTCCTTCTTGAACAAGGCCGTGCCGTCGTCGCGCTGCACCCAGAACTCGTAGTTGCGGTGCCGCAGGTAGTAACCCGGGAAGTTGGTCGACTCCAGCGACACCGTGCCGGCGCCGTTGAGGCCGGTCACGATCCGGAACTGCGAGTCCGCCAACGGATTGACGCCGGCCTCGACCCTGGCGCGGTACTCCCAGTGCCGCACGAACCGGTCAGGGAAGTTGTACGACTTGAGCCGCACCGGGGTGACGCCGTCGGCGACCGGGATGCCGAAGTTCGGTGTGCCGTCGGCGTTCCAGTAGATCTTCTGCACGCGGGTGCGGCGGTCGGGGTTGGCGAGCGGGTCACCGACGATGTCGCGGTAGCTGCGGTCGTGGTAGACGAGGATGTCGCTCTGCCCGTCCTCGGAGACGGTGAACGAGTTGTGGCCGGGGCCGTACTGGCTCGTCGCGGAATTGCTGGCGAACACCGGGGTTTGACTCTTGGTCCACGACGAGGGGTTGAGCAGGTCGGCCGTCGACGACGCGGAAAGCATGCCGAGGCAGTAGTTCGCGTCGGTGGCGCTGGCGGAGTAGGTCAGGAAGACCCGGCCGCCGCGCTGGATCACCGCCGGTCCCTCGTTGACCCTGACCCCGCGGGTCTCCCAGGTCAACGTCGGCGAGGTCAGCTTCGTCACCGTCCCGGTGATCGTCCACGGGTCGGCGCCCATCCGCGCGAGGTAGATGCTGGAGTCGCCGCCGGGCTCGGCCTGCGCCCAACTCAGGTACCGCACGCCGTTCACCACGAACGTGGTCTCGTCGAGCGAGAACGTGTCCCACGGCGTGACGATCCGCCCGCGCTCCACCCAGGTGCCGGTGATCGGGTTGGGGTCGGCGGTCTCCAGCACATACATCCGGATGCGCCACTTGTCGTCGGACCGCCCGGCGGTGAAGTAGACGTACCACTTGCCGTTGATGAAGTGGATCTCCGGCGCCCAGATGTGCGCGCCCATCTCACCGGTGGCGTGCTTGCGCCAGATCACCGTCTCCGGCGCGCTCGCCAGTCCCTGGATCGTGGTCGCACGGCGCAGCACGATCCGGTCGTACTCCGGCACCGTCGCGGTGAAGTAGTAGAAGCCATCGGTGTGCTTGAAGACGTGCGGGTCCGCCCGCTGCTCCGCCAACGGGTTCGTGAACCGGACGGCGGGCGACGCGTGCGCCGCGGGCATCACCACCACCAGGCCCGAGAACGCGGTCGCGACTGCCAACGCGACTACGGCCAGTCTGCGGACGAACCGCTTGGGAACAGCAGCGTTCATCGGTCCACTCCATCGTGGGTCGAGGTGACGCGGGGGTGTGAACGCTAACAGCGACCGTCCCGGCAGCTCAAGACCTACTTTCGAGAAGTTGCGCTTCCGGGGTCGGCGTCGACTGATTGTTGCTGTCCGGCGCGTTCACATCAGCGATGCAAACGGGCTGGTCACCCACGTCCTGTCTGAACAATGACGTTGTTAGCGATAACACAGCGCGCCGCGCCTTCGGTCGTGGAGGTCGCTGCCGGCGTGGCCGCTGCGGTCCCCTCTGTGGCCGCGTCGGCCAGTTCGCGGCGTCCGCCGGCTGCATACCGTCGGTTACGTCGAACCCGACAGGCGAGCAGAGGCGGGCGCGTCGGAAACCGCGAAGGCGCCACGTGATCCGAAGGACGGCACACATGAACTACGACTTCCGGGACAAGGTCATCGCGGTCACGGGAGGTGCGGGCGGCATCGGGAGCGCGATGTGCCGGAAGTTCGCCGCCGGTGGCGCCCGGTGCGTGGTGGTCGACATCGACACGAGGCGCGCGGAGGAGGTCGCGGGTGGGTTGCCGGGCAACGGGCACCTCGGCGTCGGGTGCGACCTCATGGACTGGGCGCAGGTCGGGCGGCTCTTCGAGCGGATCGCCACCGCGCACGGCCGGCTGGACGTGCTGATCAACAACGTCGGCGTGACCAGCACCGAGCGGTTCGACGTGCGCGACGTCCCCAGCATCGAACGGGAGATCGGCCTCAACTTCGTGTCGCCGCTGGTCACCACGCGGCTCGCGATCCCGCTGCTGCGCGCCTCGAAGGACCCCCGGGTGATCAGCACGGTGTCGCTCGCCGGGCTGTTCCCGCAGGGCGAGACGCCGGTGTACTGCGCCTCCAAGTTCGGGCTGCGCGGCGCGATGCTGTCGATCGGGCTCGACCTGCGGGAGAAGGGCATCCTGGCCGGCTCGGTCCTGCCGTCGGCCACCGACACGCCGATGCTGCGCCGGGAGGCCGTCGAGGGCGGGAACTCCATGCAGTTCCTGGAACCCCCGCAGCAGCCGTCGGACGTCGTCGCGGCCGTGGTCGGCATGCTGGACAAGCCCCGGCTGGAGGTCTACGCCCGGCCGAGCGAGTCCTTCGGCGCCCGACTGGCGATGGTGGTGCCCAACCTGCTGCCGAAGATCCTCCCCTTGTTCCGCAAGCGCGGTGACCGCGGCATGGCCCGTTACCTGGAAGACCTGCGCCGCCGAGGACTCGCGCGCCGCGTGGACGGTCGCTGGGTGCTGGTGGACGAGCGCTGATCGTCCTCAATGGACCGAACGCCCTTTCACCGCGCCGCTCGAACGAAAGGCATGAACCACATGACGACCAAGCGCACCCCTACGACCGAACCGATTCCCGAGCGCCCGTCCTGGCCGCTGATCGGCCACGCCCTGGACGTGCCCGGCGGCGCCGACGGCCTGCTCCACGTCATGGCCGAGGCCAGGGAACTGGGGCCGTTGTTCAAGCTGCGCATCTTCGACCGGGAGATCAACTTCGTCTCGGGCGTCGACCTGGTCACCGAGCTGTCCGACGAGACCCGGTTCCGCAAGAACCTGCACCCCGACCTCGTGCTGCTGCGGGACATCGGCGGGGACGGGCTCTTCACCGCGTACAACGACGAGCCGAACTGGCAGAAGGCGCACGACATCCTGATGCCCGCGTTCTCGCTGGGCGCCATGCGCGGCTACCACGGGACGATGCTCGACGTCGCCAAGACCTTGATCGCCAAGTGGGACGACGCGGTCGGGACGAGCGCCGTGGACGTGGCCGAGGACATGACGCGGTTGACCTTCGACACGATCGGGCTGTGCGGCTTCGGCTACGACTTCGAGTCCTTCCGCCGCGCGCAGCCGCACCCGTTCGTGACCGCGCTGTCGCGGGCGCTGGACTTCGCCCAGGCCAAGGGCGAGGCCCTGCCGTGGACGGGTTTGTTCCAGTGGAAGAAGGCGGAGCAGTACCAGGAGGACCTGGCCTGCATGAAGGACCTCGTCGACGACGTGATCCGCCGCCGCCGCGCCGAGGGCGACACCGGCGCCGACGACCTGCTCGGACGGATGCTGCACACCCGCCACGAGCGGACCGGTGAGCCGCTGGACGACGTCAACATCCGCCACCAGGCCATCACGTTCCTCATCGCGGGCCACGAGACGACCAGCGGCGCGCTGTCGTTCGCACTGCACTACCTGACGAAGCACCCGGAGGTGCTCGCGCGGGCCCAGGCCGAGGTGGACGCGCTGTGGGGCGATGTCGACGACCCGCGGCCGGAGTACGGCGACATCGGGAAGCTCTCCTACCTCCGCCAGGTGCTCAACGAGGGCCTGCGGCTGTGGCCGACCGCCCCGGTGTACGCGGTGGAACCGTTGGAGGACACGGTCATCGGCGGCAAGTACGCGGTGAGCGCGGGCGAAAGCCTGCTGGTGCTGATCCCGCAGTTGCACCGCGATCCCGCCTGGGGCGACAACGTCGAGTTGTTCGACCCCGAGCGGTTCTCCCCCGAGCGGGAGGCGGCCCGGCCGGTCCACCTGTTCAAGCCGTTCGGCAGCGGTGAACGCGCGTGCATCGGCCGCCAGTTCGCGCTGCACGAGGCGACCCTGGTGCTCGCGCTGCTGGTGCACCGGTACCGGCTGATCGACCACACCGACTACCAGTTGAAGATCAAGCAGTCGCTGACCCTCAAGCCGGACGGCTTCACGCTCCGGTTGGCCCGGCGGACCGGCGCCGAGCGGCGGCTGCCCGTCGCCGCGAGCGCCCACCCCACGACCGCCACGACCACCGCCTCCCGCCGCGCCGCCGGCACCGCGCTGACCCTGCTGCACGGTTCCAACCTCGGCACGTGCACCGGCATCGCCCGCGACCTGGCCGTCGATGGCGACGAACGCGGTTTCGCCACGACAGTGGCTCCACTCGACGAGTTCGCGGGCCGGATCAGCGCGGACGGCGGCCCGCTGGTGATCGTGGCGGCTTCGTACAACGGCCGACCCACCGACGACGCGGCGCGGTTCGTGGCGTGGGCGGAAGGGCTGGAGGCCGGTTCGCTGGAGGGTGTCCACTACGCCGTCCTCGGTGTCGGGGACCGCAACTGGGCCGCCACCTACCAGCGCGTCCCCGCACTGCTCGACGAGCGGCTGGCGGCGGCGGGCGCCACGCCGCTGCTGGCCCGCGGCGCGGCCGACGCGGCGGGGGACTTCGGCGGAACGGTCGACCGGTGGACGGCCGACCTGTGGCACGCGCTGCTGGAGCGCTACGGCGCCGCCGGCGGCGGGACGGAACCGGGGTCGGACCCGGCCGCGGCGCTGTACGAGCTGGAAGACGCGGGGGAGTCGGTCACCGGTGAGCTGGCCGCCCGGCACGGGGTGCGGCCCATGCGGGTGCTCGAAGCCCGCGAACTGGTGGACGTGGACCACCCGCTCGGCCGGTCCAAGCGCTTCCTGCGGGTGCGCCTGCCGGAGGGGGTCACCTACCGCACCGGCGACCACTTCGCGGTGCTCCCGCGCAACCCCGAGCACCTGGTGCGGCGGGTCGCCGACCGGTTCGGCCTCGACCTCGACCGCACGGTCCGGGTCAAGGCGCGTCGCCGCAGCCGCAACGCGCTGCCCGTCGACCGGCCGCTGACCCTGCGCCGCCTGCTGACCGACTTCGTCGAACTCCAGGACCCGGCCACGCCCGAGCAGGTCGCCGTGCTGGCCGAGCACACCGCGTGCCCGCCGGAGCGCCGGCCGTTGACCGAACTCGCCGCCGCGCCGGCCGACGAGGTCCACGACCGGCTCGGGCACCGCAGCGTTCTGGACCTGCTGGAGCGGTACCGCGCTTGCGAACTGCCCTTCGAGCGGTACCTGGAGATGCTGCCGGTGATGCGGGCCCGCCACTACTCGATCTCGTCCTCCGCGTCGGCCTCGCCGTGCGAGGTGGACCTGATGGTGTCGCTGCTGTCGGCCCCGCACCGCGGCGGGGAGGGCGCGTTCCACGGCATCGCGTCGCACTACCTGAACACCGTCGACGCGGGTGATGTGCTCCAGGCCAGGGTGCTCGCCGCCGGTGACGCCTTCCGCCTGCCGTCCGACCCGGCGGTCCCGGTGATCATGGTCAGCGCCGGCACCGGCGTCGCGCCCTTCCGCGGCGCGGTTCTCGACCGGGTGCACACCGGGGAACGTGGACCGTTGCTGTGCTACTTCGGCTGCGACCACCCCGACGTCGACTACCTGCACCGCGCCGAGATGGAAGCGGCCGAGGACGCCGGAGCGGTCAGCATGCGGCCCGCCTTCATGCACGCCCCGGAGAACGGTGTCACCTTCGTGCAGGACCGCATCGCCGCGGAAGGCGACGAGATCTGGGAGCTGCTGCGCGGCGGCGGCCGGGTGTACGTCTGCGGAGACGGCCGGCGCATGGCGCCCGCGGTGCGCGAGGCGTTCAAGGAGCTGTACCGCGCGCACACCGGCGGTGACGAGGACGCGGCGGCTGCGTGGCTGGCGGGGTTGCAGGACGCCGACCGGTACGTCGAAGACGTCTGGGCGGGCTGAGCGGTGGCCGAGGTCGTGCGGATGAGCAGGGGCGTCGCGTGAAGGAGGGCGGCGCGGTGTTGTCCCTCGGCGTCGTGGCGGCGTTGATCACCGGCTTCACGATGGGCAGCGCGGGCACGAACGTGATGCCGGTGCTCGTGGAGGACTTCGCGGACCGCTTCGGGTTGTCCGGGGCGGGCGCGGGACTGGTCGGGGCGGCCCAGTTGACGGCCACCGCGGTCGTGACGCTGTCGGTCGCCGGGATCGCCGCCACAGCGCACCGGGTCTCGATGGCGCGAGTCGGTCTGGTGGTGGCGCTGTTCGGGTCCGTGGGCGTTTTCGCCGCCCGGGAACCCGTCACGCTCGTGCTGGCGAACCTCCTGGTCGGCGCCGGGTTGGGTGTCGTCTCGGCGGCGGCCACGGCGGCGCTGGCGGCGGTGGCGGACGCCGACAGGGCATCCGCGATCACCATCACCGGAACCGTGGTCACCGCCGCGCTGCTGATCGTGGCCGTGCCCGCCGTCAACGAGCACCGGGGTGGTGCCGGGTTCCTCCTGGTGGCGGTGTGCTGCGTGCCCGCGTGGTTCCTGGTGCGCGGGCTGCCGGACAGCCGGCACGGGCCGCCCGTCGCCGTGGTGCCGCGCCGCCCCTCGGTCGTGCTGCTGGGCGGGACGGCGGTGCTCTGGGCCATCACCCAGGGCACGTGGGCCTACGCCTCCGTCCTCGGCCGGCTGCACACCGGGATGTCGGCCGCGGCGGTCTCGGTGGTCCTGGCCGTGTCGAGCGTCGCGGCGCTAGCCGGGGCGGTGGCGGGAGCGCCGGCCGCCCGCCGGTTCGGGCGGCTCGGGTCGATGGCGGTGTTCGTCGCCGTCGAGGCCGTGGCGATGGCGGTCGTCGTGATCGGCGGGGGACCGGTGCCGTTCGTCGTCGCCGCGGTGATCTGGCAGGCGTGCCAGTTGGCCGTCCTGGTCCAGATGGTGGCCGCGGCGGCGGTGCTCGACCCGACCGGCCGGTGGGTCGCCTCCCTCGCGGGGGCCTCGGCCCTGGGCACCGGCGTCGGCCCGTTGGTGGTGGGCGTGCTGCTGGAAGGCGCGGGTCCGCCCGTCCTCGGCGTGGTGCTCGCGATCGGCGTGGTGGCCGCGTCGGTGCCCCTGCTGCGCATGACCACGGCCGCCGACGGCGTGCCGGCCGCTGCGGTCCCGTCCGTGGCCGGTGAGGCCAGTCCCCGGTGAACCCCGGGTCCATACGGTCCTGTGAAGAAGGCCGAACCCTCGACCAGAAAGGCGGGCTCGTGGACGACGACCAGTACGACACCTGCGTGATCGGAGCCGGCCCGGCCGGGCTCGCGGTCGCGCGGGCCCTGGCGGCACGGGGGCTGCCGTACACGCACGTCGAACGGCACACGGCTCCCGGCGGCATCTGGGACATCGACAACCCCGGAAGCCCGATGTACGAGTCCGCCCACTTCATCTCCAGCCGGACCCGGTCGGGTTTCGGTGGCTGGCCGATGCCCGACGACTTCCCCGACTACCCCTCGCACCGGCACGTGCTGGCCTACTTGAAGTCGTTCGCCGACGCCTACGGGCTCACGGGCCGCATCGAGTTCGGCACGGCGGTGCGGACCGTCGCCAAGAACGCCGATGGCTCGTGGACGGTCACCAGGGACGACGGGCGGGAGAGCGTGCACGGGCAGGTGGTGGTGTGCACCGGCGCGCAGTGGCACCCCAACGTCCCGGAGCTGCCGGGGCGGTTCACCGGGGAGGTCCGGCACACGATCGGCTACCGCGACGAGCGGGAATTGCGCGGCAAGCGGGTGCTCGTCGTGGGCGCGGGCAACTCGGGGTGCGACATCGCCTGCGACGCGGCCCGCGCGGCCGACCACGCCGTGATCAGCATGCGCCGGGGCTACTGGTTCATCCCCAAGCACGTGTTCGGCCGCCCGGTGGACACGCTCGCCGGCGCCGGGCCGAAGCTGCCGATGTGGTTGGAGCAGAAGGTGTTCGGCGCGCTGCTGAGGCTGCTCAACGGCGACACCGCGCGCCTCGGGTTGCCCGATCCCGACCACAAGCTGTTCGAGACGCACCCCGCCATCAACTCCATGCTGCTGCACCACCTGCGGCACGGGGACATCACGGCCAAGCCGGGCATCGCCCGCGCCGAGGGCGGGACCGTGCACTTCACCGACGGCACCTCGGACGAGTTCGACCTGGTCCTGCTGGCGACCGGCTACCGGCACGCGGTGCCGGTGGCGCAGGAGTACTTCGGCGACGAACAGCACCCCGAGCTGTACCTGTCGGCGTTCTCCCGCCGGCACGAGGGCCTGTTCGGAGTCGGCTTCCTGGAGACCAACTCCGGGGCGTACCGGCTCTTCGACACCCAGGCGCAGCTGATCGCGGGCTTCATCGGGGACAGCCGGCGCGGACTGCCCGCCGCCGAGCGGTTCGCCCGCATGATCCGCGACGACCACCCGGACCTCACCGCGGGGCTGAGGTTCGTCTCCTCACCCCGGCACACCGGCTACGTCGACAGCGGCGCGTACCGGAGGTACGTCGAGAAGGTCGCCAAGGCGATGGGGTGGCCGACCGAGGGCAGGCCCCCGTCGGTGGCCGCGCGCGTGGAGGCGGTGTCGTGACCGCGCTGGAAGTCCGCAACCCCGCGACCGGCGGGCTGATCACCACGCTGCCCGCCACCTCCGCGGCCGAGGTCGCGGAGGCGGCCCGGCGGGCCCGGCAGGTGCACGAGGCCGGGACCTGGTCGCGGGTGCCGCCGCGCGAGCGGGCGGCGGTCCTGGTGCGCCTCGTCGACCTGATGCGGCGGGACGCGGAACTCCTGGCGCGGCTGGACAGCGAGGACGCGGGCAAGCCGATCTCCGAGTGCCGCACCGGCGACGTGCCCGGCGCGATCGAGTCGGTGCGCTGGTTCGCCGAGGCGGCCGACAAGGTCTTCGGCCGCGTCGCGCCCACCGGCCCCGACCACCTCGCCGTGATCACCCGCGAGCCAGTGGGCGTGGTGGCCGCGATCCTGCCGTGGAACTACCCGCTCGCCATGTCGGCTTGGAAGGTCGGTCCCGCGCTCGCCGCCGGGAACTGCCTGCTGCTCAAACCCGCCGAGGCGACGCCGCGGTCGGCCCTGCACCTGGCCCGCCTGGCCGGGGAAGCGGGGTTGCCCGAGGGTGTGCTGACCGTGCTGCCGGGCCACGGCGCGGTGGCGGGCGCGGCGCTCGCGCGTGATCCGGTGGTGGGAGCGCTGTCGTTCACCGGTTCGACCGCGACCGGCCGCGCCGTCCTCACCGCCGCCGCGCGGACGAACTTCAAGCGCGTGTCGCTGGAGATGGGCGGGAAGAGCCCGCAGGTGCTGATGGCGGACGCGCTCGACTTCGGTGACGACCTCGTCGCCGACATGATCGACGCCGCGTTCCTCACCTCGGGGCAGAACTGCACCGCCGGTTCCCGCGTCCTGGTCCACCGGGACATCGCCGACGAGGTCGTGACCCGGTTCGTCGCGGCGGCCGGCGCCCTGGTCGTCGGCGATCCCGCCGAGCCCGACACCCGGATCGGTCCGCTGATCGACCACGACGCCAGGGACCGCGTCGCCACCGCCGTGGCGGAAGCTCGCGCGGGCGGTGCGCGCATCCACGCCCCCGACCTCCCCGAAGGCCTCCACCCCGGCGGCGCGTACTACCCCCCGACCGTGGTCACCGACGTTCCGGCGGGGGCGCGGCTGCTCACCGACGAGCTGTTCGGCCCGGTCGTCAGCGTCCAGACCTTCACCGACGAGGCGGAGGCGGTCCGCATGGCCAACGCCACCGAGTACGGGCTGGCCGCGTCGGTGTGGACCAGGGACCTCGACGTCGCCTGGCGGGTGGCTCGCGGTGTCCAGGCCGGCGTCGTGTCCGTCAACTCCTACAGCGAGGGCGACATCACCACGCCCTTCGGCGGCTGGAAGCAGTCCGGGTACGGCGGCGCGGAGAAGTCCACGACCGCTTTCGACCAGTGGACGAGGGAGAAGACCGTGTGGATCCGGACGCGGTGACCCTCAGCCGTCCCGGTCGAGCACCGTGCCGCGCAGCTCCAGCGGCGTCACGCCGTGCCATCGGCGGATCGCACGCCGGAGCGCCCGCACGTCGGAGAAGCCGACGCGGCGGGTGATGTCGGTCAGCGTCAGCTCCGGCCGGCGCAGGAGCTGTTCGACGCGTTCCCGGCGAACGCCGTCGACGAGCGCCTCGTAGGTGGTGCCGCACTCGGCCAGGCGGCGGCGCAGCGTGCGTTCCCCGGCCGCGTGCTTGCGGGCCTGCTCCGCGAAGGTGGGGACGGCCGGCAGGCTCTGCGCGATCGAGACCTCCAGCACCTCCAGCAGGTCCTGGCGGGTGCGGCGGGAGGCCAGCTGCGCGTCCAGCACCTCCAGCAACGACGCGTGGGTGACCGGGTCGCGCCCCGGCATCCCGGCCCGGACCCACGAGGCCGGGAAGACCAGCCCGTTGCGCGGGGCGGAGAAGCGGACCGGACACCCGAACAGCTCGTCGAACGGGCGGGTGTCGCGCGGGGCGGGAAAGGTGAACTCCACCAGCCGCGGCCGGAAGTCCGGACCGAGCGCCAGCCGCGTGACCGTCACGACACTGCTGAACGCCTCTTCGACCAGGAAGGCGCCGACCGCGGGGTCCAGAGCCGGATCGGGCAGGTCGGCCCACAACGTGAAGCCCGCGTCACCCTCCCCGGCCGACCACACCACCATCGCCCCGGACAGGTTCTGGAACCGCACACCCGCCTCGACGGCGTCCCGCAGGGTGTCGGCGGCCATCAGCGCCAACCCCACCAGCCCCCACGAGGTCGGGTGCTGCCTGGCACCCACCCGCAGCCCCAGGTGCTCCTCCCCGGTCAGCCCCAGTGCCCGACGGACGACCTCGCTGCCTTGGCGGTAGGACACCCGCAACTCGACGGACCCCAACACCGCCTCGTCCAGGCCGACGTGGGCGAGCGCGGGACGCAGATCGGCACCGAGCTCGTCGGCGACCGCGGTGAGGTGGCGCAGGATGATCGGCGGGATCGTCGCCGAGGTGCTGCGGTTGGTGGGACGTGCGGCGGTCCTCTCCGGACGGTCGGCCATCGCACAGCTCCCTTCTCCTCGCTCCACCGCGCACACGACCGGCCAGGTCGCCTGGTCGGTGGTTCGGCGGCGAGCCTCGCACATCCCTTGTGGAGCTTGCGGCGCCGGTGGCCCCAGCGGCCCCGCCTCGGCGAGGCGCTGACGCCACTGGCCCGGGGCGATCAAGGCCGTGACAAGCCGGGGGGAGCACGTCGGTCGGGTACCGGCTGTCGGCATTGTCGAGGAGGCCGTCGAGGATCGCTCGTTGGCCGCGAGGTGTCAGATGGACGTGATGAAGGCCGCCAGTTCGAGCATGTCGACCTTGTCGACGTCATTCGGGTGGATGACGATGGTGAGGTGTCGTGTCACGACCGTCGTCCGTGAGCGTGCGATGAAGGACAACGCGATCAAGCGGATGATGCTGGAGCGGTCGAGGGCGTCGACCTTGGCAAGCTCCGAGCCGATGACAGCTATGGACACCGGTTCGCGTGAGGCATGGACGTGGACTGCATCCCAGAGCTTGCCGAGGCTGTTCCAGATGTCGTCAACGGTGGCACGGGCGACCAAGTCGTTGCCCATAGTGGCGTAGGCGGTGCAGAACGCGCGATGCTCGCCGGCATCCAAGACGGCCACAGTGCCTATGGGGTATCGGGCGTTTTTGCCGATCGTCTTGTCGCTGTCGGGTGACGGGCTCGTGCCTGATAGGGCGGTGGCAAGTGCCTGGTCGAGTGCCGCGGTGTCGGGCTGGAAGCGGCGCTGGAATTGCGATTGCACGCTCCTGGGGTGGATGATTCGGGTATCACTGGTGTCCGTGTCGAACGTATCGGTGTAGCCGACGACGAGATGCGTGTTCTGGTCGAACAAGTCCCCGACGGTGATCGTGAGGGTCGTGTCGGGTTGGCCGAAATGGCGGGACAGCGTTCGCTTGGGCCACGCCCGGCTCATGCCCACGGCTATAGGTGCCAAGCCTAGTACTGCCACCATGACGAGGGGATGGTACGTAGCACTGGGTGTGAGAATGTCGTAGACCTGCATGGCGCCGCCGAGAACGCCAAACGTCGCCAGCGAACTGCCGGCGAGAATGGACCAGCCTCGACCGCTGGTGAAGATCGATCGCAAGCCATAACGCAGCCTCGACATGAACACCTCGTCGCGCATCTTGGGCAGTTTGGTTCAGGGGTTCGCAATGAGCTGGGCGAGTCTGTCAATCTGAATAAAGGGTAGTACGTGTTGCTTGCGGTGGGCAGTCCTGATCTATGCCACCGTTTCTCCTGCGCCCGGGTCGAGATTATCTATCCGGTCGCGCAAGAAGATGAGGCCGCGTTGGTATTGGGCGTTGTCGGGGTCGGTCGCGGCCAGGCGCTCGAGGATGGACAGGCCGGCCCGGTAGTGCTGTCCGGCCGTGCCCGTGTCACCCCGCGCCACCTCCAGATCGCCCAGCCTCTCATAGCTGATGCTGAGGTCGCGTTGGTATTGGGCGTTGTCGGGGTCGGCTGCGGCCAGGCGCTGGGCTATGGCCAGGTCGGCTTGGTAGTGCTGTTCGGCTGTGCCGGTGTCGCCCCGCGCCGCCGCCATGTCGCCCAGCCTGTCGTAGCTGATGCTGAGGTCGCGTTGGTATTGGGCGTTGTCGGGGTCGGCTGCGGCCAGGCGCTGGGCTATGGCCAGGCTGGTTTGGTAGTGCTGTTCGGCTGTGCCGGTGTCGCCCCGCGCCACCTCCAGATCGCCCAGCTTGTTGTGGCTGACGCCGAGGTCGCGTTGGTATTGGGTGTTGTCGGGGTCGGCCGTGGCCAGGCGCTCGCGGATGGCCAGGCTGGCTTGGTAGTGCTGTTCGGCCGTGCCGGTGTCGCCCCGTGCCATCGCCAGGTCGCCGAGCTTGTCGTGGCTGACGCTGAGGTCGCGCTGGTATTCGGCGTTGTCGGGGTCGGCCGTGGCCAGGCGCTCGCGGATGGCCAGGCTGGCTTGGTAGTGCTGTTCGGCCGTGCCGGTGTCGCCCCGTGCCATCGCCAGGTCGCCGAGCTTGTTTTGGCTGACGCTGAGGTCGCGCTGGTATTCGGCGTTGTCGGGGTCGGCCGTGGCCAGGCGCTGGGCGATATCCAGGCTGGCTTGGTAGTGCTGTTCGGCCGTGCCGGTGTCGCCCCGTGCCATCGCCAGGTCGCCGAGCTTGTCGTGGCTGATGCTGAGGTCGCGTTGGTATTCGGCGTTGTCGGGGTTGGTGGCGAGTCGTTCTTGCAGAAGCTCGTGAATCTGATGGCGTTTGTGTGCGGTGGCGGTGGTGAGGCCGATGGTCTGCATTGCGTCGCACTCGCGCTCAGAGAGCCAGGTGTAGTGCCGATGAGACGTGGGTATGAGCGGAACGATTTCGGCGAGTAGTGCGGCAACGGTGACCTCGCCGTCGACGAGGTGGCAGGCGGTGAGTGCTGCGTCGGCGGCCTCGTCGTAGTCGCCGCAGGACGCCAGGTGGCGGATGTGGTCGATGTAGTCGTCGAGGCGGGGTTGGCCGGTGGTGATGCGGTGGTGGCGCATGGCGGCGCCTCGTCGGTGGCGGGATTCGAGGTCGGCTGGGGCCTGGTCGCGTTGGAGGGACGATGCGATCCAGGGGTGCATGACCAGTTCGCCGTCGACGGTGGTGAGCAGTGTGAGGTCTTGGAGCCGGGTGATGTCGCGGTCGAGGTCGAGCATCTGGTCGTCGGTGGGGGTGGCACCGTGCCGGGTGTGGACGAGGTCCTGGGTGGTGGTTGTCGCGCGGAACAGGCTGGTTTGGAGGGCCAGTTCCAGTTGCGGGGCGGTGAGGTGGGTCAGCAGGGTGTCGAGGAGGATGTCGCGGCTGCCCAGCCGGATGGCGTCGTCGATTCCGCGGTTGAGGGGACGGCCCGGTCCGGGGTCGAGTGATTCCCTGCGTGCCAGGGCACGGAGTTTGGTGGTGACGTGACGCAGCGTCGTGGTGGGGTCCGGGCGTTGGCGCAGCAGGATGTCGAGGAATTCGACAAGTCGCGGGTGGCCGCCGATGGTGTCGGCGATCAGCTGCCGATTTTGGGGTGATTGTTCGCGGAGCGCGGGTAGCCGCAGCAGGAGTCTGCTCAGTTCGGCTGGTGTGAGGGGTGGGACGTTCAGGTGCAGTAGGAGGTGGTCGGTGTCGGGCACGGGGTAGCGGCAGGTGACCAGGATCCTGCCCTTGTTCGCGGCTTCGCACAGTTCGGTGAAGATCGAGGCGACGCCCTCGTCGCGGAACGCGCCGTCGGTGGTCAGGTTCTGCTCGAAGTCGTCGAAGAGGATCAGCAGCCGGGTTCGGGCGAGCAGGCGGAAGATCGCGCGCAGCTTGTCGTCGTCGGTCCGGTCGGGTGAGTGCAGGACGGCGGCGGTGGTGTGGTGGGCGGGGTCGGTGGTGGCGTTCGCGACGGCCTCGATGAGGGCTGCGGGGTTCCAGACGCCCTCGTGTTCGGCGATCGCCCAGCCTTCCTCCCGGGCGCGGGCCAGGACCCGTCCGGCGATGGCGGTCTTGCCGATGCCGCCCACTCCGGTGAAGACCGCTCCGGCGGGGGTGCCGTAGCCGTTGGGGTCACTGGGGGTGCCGCGCAGTACTCCCATCGCGCGGCGGACCTGCTCCCGGCGACCGATCAACCGGCCGATCCTCAGCTCGCGCACGCCCGACCCGGTGCCTTCGACGGTCGCGCGGGAAAGGGCGGCCTCGGGCAACGTGGTGTTGCGCAGCGCTGTGTCCTGTCCGGAGTGGATCAGTGTGGGCACCACCGTTTCCAGCCGCGAGGTTCCCGATGCCTTGTTGCGGCGGATCTCGGCGTCTGCCGCGTGTCGGCGGGCCGCTGCCAGCGCCGAGGCCACGGTGGTGTCCGGCTCGGTGGCGAGCACGCGGTACAGCTCGCGAGCCAGGTCGGTGGCGAAGACGTCGGTGACGGCCGCCTGCATGGCGATCACGCGGTCGGCGCCGTGGCGAACCAGGGCCGCAGCCAGCCCCGCCGAACCGGTTTCCGCGCCGCGACAGCTCGACAGCACCACCAACGGCAACGGCCGTGCCCCCGCGCGCAGTGCCCCGACCAGGCGCACGGCGTCGGCGAACACGGGGTTGCCGTCCTCGTCCTCCAGCTCCACGCCGTCGGCCGAGCCGTGCGCGGACAGGTGCAGGACGTGGTACTGGTCGGTGTTGAGCGCGCGGCCGATCTCCTCCAGCGAAGCCACTTCCAGCACCCGCACCTGCACCGCCCGCGAAGAGTCCAGTGGGGTGACGACGTCCACCACGGCCTGCATCTCCGCTTCGACGTCCAGCGGCACGTTCGCGGTGCGGGTCTCCGCCGGCGCGGCCACGGCGGCCAGGATCTTCAGCGGTCCGGCCAACGGCGGGGTGGCGGGCCGCTCGACGCCGGCCAGTCCCCGGGACAGCGACACACCCGGGACGGTGGCCAACAGCCTGTGGTCGGGCAGCCGCAGGAGTTCCACGGGCAGCCACGACACGTCGTCGGTCAGCCACACCACCAGGTCGACCGTGTGGTCGAGCGGACCGTTGTCGATCAGCTCCACCAGTCTGCGCACGGTCACGTCGTCGACGAGCGCGTCCCGCAACGCGTGCCCGAGGCGGGCCAGGCCTTCGGCGGACTCCCGCTGCCAGTCGCGCAGGTTCCTCGGGAGGGGCGCCTCGTGCTCACCGAGCGGGGTCCCCGCCAGCTCGGTGCGGGTCCGCAGTGCACCTTCGTGCAGTTCGACCCGCATGACGACCGCGTGCCGCAAGCCGACCACCGGCTTCGACGGGATGACCGGCGCTGGTGGGACTGGGTCGTCGGGGTTCCACTGCCCGAGGTCCGGTACCGGACCCAAGGGCGGCTCGACGACCTCCGGCTGTTGGAGCAGGAACCGCAGCAGCTTCTCCGCGCCGTGGACGGTGTAGCCCTCGACGAAGTACACCGTCGAGGTCGACGGCGCGAGGAAGTCCGGTATTCCGTCGGGCGACTGACCCGGCAACACCACGGGGACGAACTTCTGGAGGTCGTCCTGGGCCGCGTGGAAGGCGTCGCGGATCAACCGCGCCTCCCACTGCACACCGCGCCCCACATCGGGACCCTCGCGGCCTTCGGCGCGTTTGCGGTACTGCTCGGACGCGACGCACAGGACGACGTCCGCCTCGCGGACCTGGTCGCCCATCCACAGCGTCCAGTCCTGCCGCCGCTGCGCCGCCTCCCAGTCCAGCTTGGCGTCCACCCCGTGGCGCCGCAGGAACACCCACAGGTCCCGCACCGCTTCGCGATGCGCGTCCGACTCCTGCGCGTAGGAGATGAACACCCGTCGAGCCGCCACTAATCCACTCCCTCACCCCTCGCGGTACCCCACCATCGCAGAAACTCCGCTGCGCGTTGCAGAACGCCGCGAACCCGTGTCGGGGATGCACAGGATTCCTTGGATCTCAACGCAATCTTGCGGCCGGAGCCCTCAGGTCTCCGCAATTTTCGGGGTTTACCCGCTCGGTGGAACGAAACGGACCCAGGGCACGATGGTGGGGGAGACGTCGGGCCTGCCAGGGCGGGGTGTTCAGATGGCCGAGGATTCGCGCGCGCCGAGGGTGTTCATCTCCTATGCGCACGAGTCGGACGAGCATGTCGAACGCGTGCGTGACCTGTGGTTGTTCCTGCGCGGTCACGGCGTGGACGCCAAGCTCGACCGCGTCGCGGCGCAACGCCGGCAGGACTGGACGCTGTGGATCGGCGACCAGATCCGCAACGCCGACCACATCCTGGTCATCGCCTCGTCCGCCTACCGCGAGCGCGCCGAAGGGCGTACCGGACCCGATGAAGGCAAGGGCGTGCAGTGGGAAGCGCGCATGATCCGGGACGCGTTCCACCGCGATCAACGGGCGTTGGACCGGTTCGTGCCCGTCGTGCTGCCGGGCCAGTCCGTGGACGGAGTCCCCGACTTCCTCACGCCGTCGACGACCACCGTCTACCACGTCCCGGAGTTCACGCTCGGCGGTGTGGAGCGGCTGCTGCGCCTGCTGCTCGACGCGCCTGCCGAAGTCGAACCCCCGCTCAAGCAACGACCCGACCTGCGAAGCCGGGAGCACACGCTCTCGACCACGTTGAGCCGGCAGCCGATGCGGCACGCGCTGGTCGTGCGCATGGACACCATCGACGGACAGGTGCACACCCAGGTCCTGGCAGACAGCGCGCTGGTGGGCGACAAGGTGGCAGCCCTCCCACCCGGCCTCGGATCGTGGCGGGCGGACCTGGACAGCACCTCCGGCCACGACCGGCTGACCTCGACGGGCCAGGCGTTGTGGGAGGCCATGTTCGACGAGCCCACCAGCGGACGCCTGGTGGACCTGATCGCCCACAGCCCGGTCGGCAGCGTGATCGACATCGTCGTGCACCTGGCCGAGGACCTGTCGACGATGCCGGTCGAACTGCTCAGGCTCCCCGACGGCCGCCTGGCCGCCACCACCCCCGGAGTCCGGGTCGCCCGACGGCTCGACACCGTGGAGCAGGCCTCGTCCCCGCCGCCGCCCGGACCGCTGAAGATCCTCGCCGCGGTCGCCGCACCCGAGGAGACCGCCACGCCCAACCCTCCGCTGGACGTGGAAGCGGAGATGCAGGCGCTGCTCGACGCCGTCACCGACCTCGACCTCGGACTGGCCGCGTCCAACGGCGGCGACACCGCGGCTCAGGTCAAGATCCTGGAGGTCGCCTCACTGGACGAGATCGGCCGAGCCCTGGCCGCCGACCAGTACCACGTGCTGCACCTGTCCGCCCACGGCTCGGACAACGTCGTCGAACTCGAGGACGAGGACGGCGACCCCGTACCAGCCGACGCGGATCGCCTGGTCGCCGCACTGCGCGCCGGCGAACGTCCCCTGCCGCTGGTCGTGTTGTCCAGCTGCCGCGGCGCTGCGGGCGGCACCGCCGGTCTCGCCGCCGCGCTGGTCCGACACGGCGCCGAACGGGTCATCGCCATGCAAACCTCCATCACCGACACCTACGCCACCGAACTGGCTCGCGACCTCTACACCCACCTGGCCCGCACCCCCGACGCGACCGCCTCCTCCGCTCTGGCCACCGCCCGCCGTCAAGCCTCCGACCGCCTCGCCGACCGCGCCCGCAAGAGCGGCGGCCCACCGCCACGACCCGAGTCCGCGATCCCGACCTTGATCCACAGCGGCGTCGACGGCCCCCTGCGCGCCACCACCGGCCAGCCGCAGCCACTGGAGCGCCCCACCCTCGTGCCGGGCGGCACCGGGCTGCGGGAACTGCCCCTGGGACGGCTCATCGGACGACGCCGCCAGACCCGCACTGCCATGTCCGCACTGCGCGGCACCACGCGCGACAGGGAGAAGGTCGGGGACTGGGCAGGCGTCGTGCTCACCGGCATCGGCGGCATCGGCAAAACCGCGGTCGCCGGCCGCATCGCCACCCGCGCCCGCGAGCAGGGCTGGACCGTCGCCGAACACGTCGGTGTCTGGAACCCCGACGCCCTGGCCGACGCGGTCGCCGAGGCCCTCACCTCCGCACACCACGGCGATTTCGCCGCCATCCTGCGCGCTCCCGAGGTCGACACCACCGCGAAGATCGGCGTCGTGGTCCGGCTGCTGGCCACGACGAAACTCCTGCTCCTCTTCGACGACTTCGAACAGAACCTCGACCCCGAGGGCCGATTCCACGACCCCGGCTTCGCGGAACTGTTCGGCCTGCTCTGCGACAACACCCGAGCCGGGCGCCTCCTGGTCACCTGCCGACACCCGGTCCCCGACGGCGACACCCTCCTCCGCGTCGACCTACCACCGCTCTCACCGGCCGAGCAACGACGCCTGTTCCTGCGACTGCCCGCCCTGCGCACACTGTCCACAGAAGACAGACAACTGGTCAACGCGACCATCGGCGGCCACCCCCGGCTGCTGGAGTTCCTCGACGTGCTGCTGCGCAAAGGAACCGCGGCGGACTTCCGCCACATCACCACAAAACTCCGAGACCTCGCACGCCACGAACACATCGACCTCAGGCCGAACCGCGACCTCACCACCGGCATCGCCGACACGGTCCGCCTGGGCACCCGCGACATCCTCCTCAGCGCCCTCTTGGCGCAACTAACCCCGGACCAACACGAACTCACCCTGCAAGCCTCACTCGCCCGAGCCTCACTGACCCTCCGCGACCTGGCACACACCCGCCACGGCCCAGACCCCACCCCGCAACAACTCCACACCGTCGACCAGGACGTGGAACGTCTACGCGACCTCACCCTCCTCGCCACCACCACCGACGACGAACTGCTCATGCACCCCTGGGTCGCCGCCTCACTCACCCACACCGACAACGACCTGATCGACCGCCACCGACGAGGCGCAGCCATGCGCAAGCACCGCCTCAGCAACACGGCACACGGTCGCCCGGCAGACATCACCGAATACATCCGCCACCTGGCCGGCAGTCACGACTACGACCGTGCCGTCGCAACGACCTTCGCCGCTTGTAACACCTTTCGTGGACAAGTCGCTATCGCTGCCCTGCTCGCCGAGATCACCCCTCTCATCCCCACCAGCCATGCCGGCTACCTCGCCCTCGCCGACCGCGAATGCCAAGCACTCATCGCACTAGGACTCGCGACCGCCACAGCCCAACGCCTCCACAACCTCCACACCATTGCCGTCCAACGTGCCGTCGGCAATCCCGACAACGCCGGATACCAGCGTGACCTCAGCATCAGCCACGACAGGCTTGGCGATCTGGCGGTGGCGCGGGGTGACACCAACAAGGCCGAACAGCACTACCAAACCGGCCTGGGCATTGCCCAGCGCTTGGTCACGGCTGACCCCGACAACGCCGAATACCAGCGTGACCTCAGCATCAGCCACGACAGGCTGGGTGAGCTGGCGGTGGCGCGAGGTGACACCAACAAGGCTGAACAGCACTACCAAGCCAGCTTGGACATCCGCGAGCGCCTGACCTCAGCCGACCCCGACAACGCCGAATACCAGCGCGACCTCAGCATCAGCCACAACAAGCTCGGCGATCTGGCGGTGGCGCGAGGTGACACCAACAAGGCCGAACAGCACTACCAAACCGGCCTGGGCATTGCCCAGCGCCTGGCCACGGCTGACCCCGACAACGCCGAATACCAGCGCGACCTCAGCATCAGCCACAACAAGCTCGGCGATCTGGCGGTGGCGCGAGG